>JAVJRG010000010.1:300000-484631 GCA_040218535.1 Lacipirellulaceae bacterium
AGTGCCGTTCATGCCAACGTGACCAACCGCGAGTGGGCATGGGAGGCGATCGTTGATAAAGTGGACGACTACTTCCGCATCGAGCGTGAACAGCAGGTGCAGCTTGTGGGAGACATTTTGACCGAAGGCCGCATCGACACCTATCCACAGATCGGTGCCACCCTGGCCGAACCGCACCGGATCGATTCGGTAGGCAGCTACAACCGTTGGGAAAGCACCTTCCAGACGATCCGACGGCGGGCGATTATACGTGTGATTCCTGACACGACCGGCTATCTGATTGACGTTGAAGTGCAGAAGGAACTGGAAGACCTCCCCAGACCGGAACATTCAACCGCTGGGGCCGCTGCCTTCCGAAACGACTCTTCGCTCCCAGAACAAATCCGCGAGCCAGTAAGTCGGACCGAGCTTTCTCAGTATTGGATACCGCTTGGGAGGGATGTCGAGCTTGAACGACAGCTGGCGGCGGACATCAAGGCTTGCCTGGACGCGACCAATTAAACCGCAGATGTCGGATCCGCCACAGGCACACCCAACTGAGTGATCGCTGCCGCTTGGCTTACAGGCTCATTGAACACCGGCAGTCGCACGGTAAACGCGGTCCCCTTTCCGACGGTGCTTTCCACCCGAACGCGGCCGTTGTGCTTCTCAATAATGTCGCGACAGGCGGCCAGCCCCACACCAGCCCCACCTTTACCCGTCTCGTCAGGGCCGGTCTTGGTGCTGAAGCCACGATCAAAGATCTTCGGCAACTGTTCCTTAGGAATCCCCGAACCAGAATCTTGTACCGTTAAGTCCACGAGGTCTGCTTGCGCGTCGTGGGAAATCTTGATCAACAACGTCCCTCCCTCTGGCATCGCCTGACGAGCGTTCGTCATGAAGTTCAAAAGGACTTGCTGGATCTGATTGCCAATCGCTCGCACGGCAGGCGTTTCTGAAAAGTCTAACTGCACGGAGATACGGTACTTCTGCATCTCCCGCTCGAGCAGCACTAGCGACTCTTCAACGAGTTGCTCCAGGCTGGTCGGAGCGAATTCTTCCTTGCGATTACGAGCCATGCCTAGCACGGAATTGCAGATTTTCTCGGCACGTTGAGCGGCGGCAAGAATCTTGGTCAGCGATTTCTCGCGTGTCGCATCATCCTTGTTGCGAAGGCCTAGCTTTGCATAGTTCAGAACCGTCATCAGCACATTGTTAAACTCATGAGTCGTCGTGCCGACGAGTTCCCCCAAAGCGGCTAGGCGTTGTGTCTCGACCAGTTCCTGTTCGCGCGCTGCTAGCTGCTCTTGCAAACCGGCGATCATTTCTGCTTGGGATCCTACGGGCTCACTCATACTTGCTTCTCTGTGGAACCTAGTCGTTAGTCCTTGCCTGGGAGACGCAGCTTCACCAATCCGGCTTGCCTGGGCAGTCAACACGGCTTAACTCACTTTGATGCCATGACTTACGACAAACTGCGACCCTTTGGTTCCTATCGTCGAACAGGGGTGGGCGACTGGAACCCAACCCCGTACAATCCCCGCCGCTGAAAAAAGTAGCCACAGATAAACACGGGTGCTTGTTCACTTTGTTTTCTAGCACAGATTCACTGTCACGAGGTCTCTCATGTCAACAATTCCCACGCCGATCGTTCGCTTGCTAGCAGAAGCTGCGGAACTTGCTCGTGAGAGCGGCTACGAGATTCGTGAGGACCATCTCGATGGTGCCGGCGGCGGCCATTGTCTCGTGCAGGGAAAGAAATGGCTCCTGCTGGACGTGACGCAGTCGCTGGAAGAACAACTCAGCGATATCTGCGATGCACTGCGTACTGAGAGCGGCGTTTGGAAACGTACTGTGAGTGGAGAGCTGGCCGAGATGATTCAACTCACTCGCGCGGCTTAGTCACATGCCCCATAGCCGCGGTGCTACGCACCGCCGTGAACCTGCCATTAGGTGCTAAGCGCCGATCAAACTCGGCGGCTAAACATCTGATTGGTATAGTCGTTTCATTGTGATGTACTCGGCCACTTCCTCGGGAACACTATCTTCCCAACCCGATTCATCGCTCAAGATCCGTCGACGAATCTCGGAACTGCTCACGGCCATCGGAGGCATCTCGATTTGAACCGCCCGGCATTGTCCGATTCTCTCGCTCGTGGTGAATTCTTCGAGAACCGAATAATCAAGCTTAGCCGCGTCGGGGCGATGGACGACCGCCAGGGTAGCCAGCGCAAGAATTTCCTCAGGGGACTTCCATTTCGCAATATCTGCGAGCGAGTCGGCTCCCATAAGAAAAAAAAGTTCTGCCTCCGGATGAAGCTGGCGGATCTCTCGAAGTGTGTCAACGGTGTAGCTTACGCCACCTCGTTCGTACTCGATCGGGTCTGCCTTAAATCCATCCTGTCCGACAAGTGCAAGCTCCAACATTGCCAGGCGGTCCCTTTCGCTGGCCACTAGCCCCTGCGGCTTCAGCGGTTGCGAGGCGGCGGGCAGAAACCAAACTTCCTCGAGCGTCAGTTGATCCCGCGCACTCCCCGCCAGAAGCAGATGTCCGTTGTGCACAGGGTCGAAACTTCCACCGAAGATGCCTAGTTTCATGGGAATCCGAGATAAGAAAGTTAGCCGCCGACCTTGGTCGGCGTGAGGTCTGTCTTTATTCCGAGTGCCAAGCACGCTCGGCAGCTAAACAGCATGGTAGGACTTCCCGCAGCTTGGCAGTACCCTAAAGATTCAGGAGTATTCGGGAACCAGACTTCGAAATGGCACAAAAGCAACCCTCACTTTTCGACGAAGAGCTAGCAGAGTGGGAACTCGATGCTCAGGAGCAGCGGCGCGTAGCGACCGTAGCGATTGCCAGTGGGCCCGATGGAGTGTTCGATTACGAAGTGCCCGACGGATTCGCGGATCCGGAGCGGCCTGAGAGACTGCTTGTGCCAGGAAAACGGGTTAGCGTCCCCTTCGGGCGTGGCAATCGTCAAGCGGAGGGGTATTGCATTGGGATCGAAACGAAGTCGGTCGATCCAAGCCGACTCAAGCCTGTGTCACGAGTTCTCGACAAAGAGACGCTAGTTTCGCCTTCGATGTTGAGACTCACCAAATGGATGAGCGAGTATTACCTCTGTCCCTGGGGACAAGTTCTCGAAGCGGTGGTTCCTGCTGGGGTACGTTCACAAGCCGGCACCCGTGCGGTGAAGCTGCTGCACGTTCCGCCGGATGTCAAAGCACGGCTCGCTGAGATTAAACTCCGCTCAAAACAACAGACCGCAGCGCTGAAAAAACTGGCCGCAAGTGACCGACCGCTGACTGCTACCGAGCTGGCAAAGGCGGCCCGCTGCACGACCGGGCCGGTTCAACAACTGCTGAAGCAGGGTCTTGTCGAAGCGACGTCTGCACGCGTCGTCAGCAACCCCCTCGACATCGAAGTGCCAGAGCGGGAACTACCGCTCAAACTCAACGATGACCAGCAGCAAGCACTGACGACGATTCACAACGCCCTCGACTCAGGTGAAAGCCGCGGGCTGTTACTCCACGGAGTGACCGGTAGCGGCAAGACGGAGGTTTACCTGCAAGCAATCGAAAAAGTGGTCAGCTTCGGACGACAGGCAATTGTCTTGGTGCCCGAAATCAGCCTGACCCCGCAAACGGTCCGCCGCTTCCGTGCCCGGTTTGATTCAATCGCAGTCCTACACAGTCACCTCACCAATGTCGAACGTCACCTGCATTGGCAACGAATTGCAAAAGGCGAAGTCCAGGTCGTTGTCGGCGCTCGCAGTGCAGTTTTCGCACCCTGCCCACACCTGGGGCTCATCGTGATTGATGAAGAACACGAGAGCACCTTCAAGCAAGATACCGCTCCACGCTATCAAGCGAGAGATGTCGCTTGGCAACGAGCTTCTGCTGAAGACATTCCACTCCTACTTGGTAGCGCAACACCCTCACTAGAAGCGTGGCAGCGCGCTCACAACGATTCACAGTTTGAGTTGCTTTCGTTACCCAAGCGAGTGATGAATCGCCCGTTGCCAGACGTGCTGAACGTTAACCTCCGCGACCCAGCCCAGTCGCGTTTCAGTAGCGGAGGGATCAGCCGCCAGTTGCATCAGGCGATGCAGGTGGCGCTGCGCGACAAGGGGCAAGTGATCTTGCTCTTGAATCGTCGCGGCTATTCCACCCACATCCAATGCCCCGGGTGCGGGTTCGCTTTGAAATGCAAGGACTGCGAGCTTTCACTCACGTATCACCGACAGCACAACTCCGCCCTGTGCCACTACTGCGACCACGAAGAACCACCGCCGAAAGTCTGCCCTGATTGCAAATCACCGGCGATTCGCTACGGCGGACTGGGCACGCAGAAGCTCGAGGATGAAGTGCGTTCCCGTTTTCCAAACAGCAAAGTCGTGCGAATGGATACCGACAGCATGCGAAAGGCGGGAAGCCATGAACGGGTTCTCTCCGAGTTTCGCGCCGGGGAAATCGACATCCTGCTCGGCACTCAAATGATTGCCAAAGGTTTGGACTTTCCCAATGTCACACTGGTGGGCGTCGTGAACGCGGACACGGCTTTGCACCTTGCCGACTTTCGTGCTGCCGAGCGCACCTTCCAACTAGTGGCCCAAGTCGCCGGGCGGACCGGGCGGGGCTCCAAAGGGGGCAGGGTGCTCGTGCAGACACTCGACCCCGAACATCCGGCCATCGCTGCGGCAGCGAGGCACGATTACCTGAACTTCGCGAAAGCGGAACTCGAAGTTCGCGAATCCGTGGGTTATCCCCCGTTCGGTTCAATGGCGCGGATCGTCGTACGCGGGCCGGATGAAGTCGTCACGCGAGAAAGCGCAGAGCAACTCGCCCAAAGAATCCGCGAAGCAGCAAGCAAGACGGCGACTGAAACCAACGATGTCCGAGTCCTCGGTCCCTGTCCGGCGCCGATTCTCAAGTTGCGGAATGAGTTCCGTTTCCACATGCAGTTGCAGGCGAAGGAGATCGGACCGATTCAAGAAGCCGTGCGTGCGGCGGGCAAGGGATTCCGTTCGCCTGCGAAGGTTCGTTGGATTGTGGATATCGATCCCTGGGATATGCAATAGCAAGAAGTCGCAATGGCCAAGTCAAAATGACCAAGGCACCTTGAGGAGCCGCTTGCGATTGGTCATTTAGGCTTGGTCATTGGTCATTCATTGGAGCTTGCACTTGGACGGAGGCCACGCTGCCCTCTACAATCATCGGTAGAACGCCTTCACCCTCCTTGCCTTCGCCATGAGCTACCGCACCTTCAAACGAGCCCTCGGCGAAACGAGCCTGGAGAGGAAATGCCGACTGCTGTTTGGTGTTTTCTTATTGCTGCTGATCACCAGTTCCTTCTACTTCTACGCCTTAAAGACGAATGAAATCGTCTATGGCATGAATCGCTTCGTCGGTAAAGCGGTCGTTGATTCGATCATGACCGACGCTCATCGAAGTGTTTATGTCTCGAACAACGGTGCTTATATCGCAGATGTTGACGAGCAGGCCATCAACACGGAAATCAGTGAGACGTTACGCAGTGGGTCGTTCAAGTGGCAGATTCTTCACCCCAAAAACCCTGGCAACATCGGAAAACCGGCTGATGCATTTGAATGGGAGCTAATGGACGATTGGGCTGCTGCCAGCGAGGCACTCAAGTCAGAGAATGATGTGAAGGACACCGATGAGAATATCAAGAAAGCGCTGGCAGACCCGGAGACTGTTTTCAGTCGCGAGAACTCAAGCGACGACGGCGAAACCTATCGCTACTATCAAGCGATCCATGCCAAATCAAGTTGCATGACCTGCCATAAGACTCTCAAACTACCCGAAAAGCTTCCCTACTGGCCGGACTTGGAAGTGGGAGACCTGCTGGCTGTGGTTCGCGTCGACCTCGATGCCAAAGACACAAAGGCTGCCCGAGACCGCAATAATGCTTGGCTCTTGTTCCTCGGCATCGCGACCATGTTCTTTTCGATGGCCGCATTGTACATCATCGTCCGCTACGTCATTGTCAAACCGCTCGAACACCTTCGCGATGTGTCGAACGCCGTCCGCCGCGGTGACGTTGAGCAGCGTGCGGACATTCACACGGGAGATGAGTTTGAAGAACTCGGTGCCGCTTTCAACCGCATGTTGCGTCAGCTACTTCGTCAGCAGGATGAGCTCAAGGACATCAACTCCGAACTCGACGGGAAGCTTGATGAACTCGCTCAGGCCAACATGCGATTGCATGAGATGAACCAACTCAAGAGCGACTTCCTCGCCACAGTCAGTCACGAGCTGCGTACGCCGCTCAACAGCATCATTGGCTTTAGTGATTTGCTGAAGAGTAATCCGCAACTCGAAGAGAAGTACCAACGCTACGCTTCGAACATTCAAACTTCAGGCAAGTCGTTGCTGGAAATGATCAACGACATTCTCGATTTGGCGAAAATTGAGAGCGGGCGGATGGAGCTGCGGCTAAGTGAATTCGACATTGGGTCGGTCGTCCTCACGCAATGCGACATGGCTCGTCCCTTGAGCGAGAAGAAACGGATCGAGCTCGACTGCGAGATCGCACCCGGCTTGCCACAGATGCACCAAGATCGGGGCAAACTCGAACAGATCCTCAACAACCTGCTTTCCAACGCCATTAAATTCACTCCTGACGGAGGCCGCATTCATGTTTCGGTACGACAAGATAGCCGCGGCGACCTGCGGCTGACAGTCATCGATACGGGGATTGGCATCAGCGAATCGGATCAGGTGACCATTTTCGATAAGTTCCGGCAGGGCACGACGGTTCTACCCGATGGCAACGCGATGACGCGTGAGTACTCCGGCACAGGGTTGGGCCTCTCGATCGTGCGTGAGCTTTGTCGACTTTTGGGCGGAGACATCACGCTCGAAAGCGAGCTTGGCAACGGCAGCGAGTTCACGGTGATTTTACCTTGGAGCGTCACTGAGCATACCCGAATGGAGTCACCGCTGGCCGCTGAACTAAAGCAGCTTACGAAGCCGCGGTATGAGTCGGCAGTCGGCAGCTCTGCAGAGTTGTAACTGCGAAACCGCAAGCGACGTTCATGTCATTCTCTAGTCAAAAGTAGAAACGTTAATCGATATGCCTGAAGTTCTTCTTTACACCGATGGAGGTTGCAGCGGCAACCCTGGCCCCGGCGGATGGGCTTATTTGATGCGTCACCCGGAGAGTGGGAAAGAGTTGGAAGGTTCGGGCGGCGAGCCCGAAACGACGAACAACCGCATGGAGCTGAGCGCCGTAATCGAAGGCTTGTCTGTGTTGAAACGCCCTTCGGAGGTCGAGCTATTCACCGATAGTGTTTACGTTGGCAAAGGGATGAGCGAATGGATGCCGAAGTGGAAGAAGAACAACTGGCAACGCAAAGAAGGAAAGAAGCTCGTCCCCGTGAAGAACGAGGACCTTTGGCGTAGGCTCGATGAGCTACTCGGCACTCACAAGGTTAAGTATACCCGCGTGGCTGGTCACAGCGGGCATCCGGAGAACGACCGCGTTGATGAACTTGCGGTGGCGGCGTACCAGAAATACCTGTAGCCGCTTCTTGCTACGCAGCGCGTGGGAACAAGCCCGAGGTACGCTACAATTCGAGTATGGAGTCGCCCAAGGAACTTTCCGCCGAAGAGATCAAGCGTAAGCTGAATACGCCCGTCGAGTTCGTCTCGGGTGTCGGTCCTGAGCGAGCGAAGCTGCTTGTGAAGCTTGGCTTGCCAACCGCGGCAAGTCTGCTGTTTCATTTTCCTCACCGGTATGAAGATCTTACCAACGAGCGGAAGATTGACGATCTGGAGGAGGATCTCACGCAGAGTGTGCGAGGAGTACTTGTTGAAACGGGAAGTAGTTCCTCCGGCTTTGGCAAGAATCGCTTCTCGGTCTTGCTTTCAGATGCAACAGGCGGGTCGTTACGGGCGACGTGGTTCAATCAACCGTTCATGTCCAAGCGGCTGCAAAAGGGTCAACACGTGGTCCTTACGGCGAAGCCGCGGATGAAGGGCCTGATGTGGCAGATGTCGCATCCGCAAGTGACGCACCTGGACGAGGAGGAAGCCACCATTGAGAGGCCTTTGTTGCCCGTCTACTCCACCACCGAAGGGCTTTCGCAGTATTACTTTCGCAAGATCACCGAAGCTGCAGTCGAGGACTTCTCCCCGCTCCTGCCCGAAGTCTTTCCCCCGGGGCTGCTGCAACAATACGATCTGATGCCGCTGGTCGAAGCGGTGCGTACGATTCACTTTCCCGAAGACCATGAACAGCAACAACGGGCTCAGCATCGTTTTATCTTTCAGGAGTTGTTCGTATTGCAGCTAGCCCTGGCCGTGCGGCGTCGAGAACAACACGACCTAAAAGCGTTTGCTCTACCGACGACGACACAGATCGACGCACGCATCAGGCGATTACTTCCGTTTGAACTCACAGAGAGCCAGAATCAGGCGATTGCAGAGATAACGGCCGACTTGGCTCTCGACCGTCCCATGAACCGCCTTCTGCAAGGTGAAGTCGGAAGCGGTAAGACAATGGTTGCCTTGTACGCGATACTTGTCTGTCTAGCTCACGGACAACAGGCGGCACTCATGGCACCGACGGAGATTCTCGCTCGACAGCACATCGCTACGCTCAGCAAACTACTGGACGAAAGCCGAGTCAGCTATGAGCTGCTCTCGGGAAGTCTTACCCAGAAGGAACGCGGCGAACTGCTGGGCCGCATCCTTGCCGGGGAAGTCGATGTGGTGATCGGCACGCAGGCGATTATCCAAGAAGGCGTCCAGTTCAAGAACCTTGGCCTCGTTGTCGTTGACGAGCAGCATAAGTTTGGCGTGAAACAGCGGGCCGCGATGCGGCAGGACGACCAGTCACCCCACTATCTTGTGATGACGGCCACGCCGATTCCTCGCACGACGACGATGACCATGTTCGGCGACCTGGATATTTCCACACTCCGCCAACTTCCGTCGGGCCGTCAGCCTGTTAGCACATATTTAGTTGAAGAAGGCCTGGAAGCTCGCTGGTGGTCTTTTGTCAGAGACCGTCTACGCGAAGGAAGGCAAGCGTTCGTTGTCGCGCCACTCGTCGAAGAATCAGAGAACATCGACGCCCCAAGCGTTGCCCAAGCGTTCGAGCAGCTTACCAACGGCGAGCTTGAAGCGTTTCGATTGGGATTACTGCATGGCAGAATGAATCCTGATGAGAAACAATCCGTCATGGAGGAGTTTAACACAGGGGAAATCCAGGTACTGGTCAGCACGACCGTCGTTGAGGTGGGCGTCGATGTGCCCAACGCCACGGTCATGACGATTGCCGGAGCAGAGCGATTTGGTCTAGCACAGCTTCACCAACTGCGTGGTCGCATCGGACGAGGCAATCATCCGGGCTTCTGCGGCGTATTGGTCGCGGGGCTTCCTGAGGCCGATTCATCTGATAAACGGCGCCAGCGCCTCGAAAAGTTTTCCCAGAGCACGGACGGTTTTGAGCTGGCCGAACTCGACTTCGAAATCCGTGGCCCCGGCGATCTGTTCGGCACCCGTCAACATGGCATGCCTCCGCTAAGGATCGCCGACTTGAATCGTGATCGTGAAACACTAGAAGAAGCTCGTCGTGAAGCCCAACTCTTGGAAGCGGCCGATCCTGGAATCAAGCATGCGAAACACGCATCGCTCCGCGAGCAAATGATGCGACGGTATGAGAAGGCGCTTGAGCTAGGTGATGTGGGGTAAGACTGCCGGTGATTGCAATAACGGTTCATGACGAACTGCCAAAAGAGGAATTGGCGATCATCGATCGTGGAATCGGGGAGGCAAACTCTACTGCGGCGCCGCTACATGAAGTGCGCATGATCTCCTGCTTCGCCAAGGATGAAGCAGGGACTGTCGTTGGCGGAGCCATTGGTCGTTGGTGGGGAGACTGCTGCGAACTGCAACAACTGTGGGTCGCCGAGCCGCATCGCCAACAGGGAATTGGCAAGCAATTGATGGACGCCTTCGAGACCAAAGCCAAACAGCACGGCTGCAAGCAATTCTTTCTGGAAACTTTCAGCTTCCAGTCGCCTGAGTTTTATAAGACTTTGGGTTACTCCGTTGACTATCAGCGTGCAGGCTTTCCGCAAGGCATCGTGAAGTACCTTATGTCGAAAAGCCTCGAGGAAGTCTAGAAGCACGTTGGGCTTTACTCCGTCAGCATCCCCTGCAGCTTGGCCAGCGAACGCGAGAGCATCACCCGCATCGCTCCATCGCTCTTGCCCATTTTCTCTGCGATTTCTTTTGAGGGTAATCCAACAAGGTAACGCAGTCTGAGCGCTTCGCGCTGTTCCTCTGGAAGTGTATCGAGGGCGGCAAGCATCCGAAGCTGCCTCTGATCGCGGGAGAACGCTTCGCTGGGCGTCGTCATGCTGGCAGCAAGCAGATTGGCGATGCCCCCAGCCCCTTGGCTCCCCTCGGGGAGTGCGGCCTCGCGGGATGCATCGCGTTTTTGACTAGCAAAGTGACGCCGATGGGCATCAATGATCTTCCGCTCGCAAATCTGGAAAAGCCAAGTAATCGGGTCGCGATCGGACAGATCGACCTTATTCAACGATTTAACTGCTTCCAGGCTCGCTTCTTGGAGAATATCCTCCGGCTCGATCTTCTTCTTCAGCGGGCCGCCGATGCGACTGGTTATGAAGGCTAGCAGGGGCACACGCTTCGCCTCAGCAAACTCAGCCATCGCTGTTGAATCACCGGATCGAATTCGCTCGACAAGTGCGGTAAGATCGGGATCGTTAGATTCGCTCATAATCGCCCGTTCTCCAATAAATACAGGCCCTGGTCAATAAACGGCCCACGCTGAACACACAGTATGGCGACTTCGTCACATTCTAACCCTGAATCGGCTGGTTCCCAGAGCGGTTCCGCAGCGCGGGACGAAGATGCCTTTTGGGAACTCGTTGCCGAAAGAATTGACGCTCTAGCCGCTGCGTGGGACGAACTCTCCGATGTCGTCGTCTCGTCGGTTAAGTTCTCGCCACCCCATCTTCGATCGTTCACTACAGGCTTAAGCGTAGATGAAACACGCCTGTTACTCATCGAACTCGTAAAAACTGACTTGGAATTCCGCTGGCAGCGTGATTTCGAGCCGCTAGAGATCGAACACTACGTCCGAGACTACCCTGAACTCGGGCTCGTCGAGCAACTTCCTTTGGAACTCTTGTACGAAGAGTTTCAGGCGAAAATCCAGGCCGGGCAACCCGTCTACGAGGAAGAGATTCGCGAGCGTTTTCCAGACAAGGCCGACGCGTTACTGGAATTGTTGGGCGGAATGGCGATCTCGGGTTCGCCAACCTGCACTTATTTCGCGGACACGCGACTGGCCGGACAACTGCCGGATACGCTCAAAGGCAATCACTCGGGGAGCCAAGCCCCCAAGAGCATCCAGCAGCAACTGGCAGATCTCCAACCGGGCGATTCGATTGAGGACTTTCAACTCGTCGCTTCGTTGGGCAGCGGTGCGTTCGCGCGTGTGTTTCTCGCCCGACAAGTCTCGATGGAACGGCTCGTAGCGCTCAAAATTTCAGCCACATCTGGACGCGAGCCACAGACGCTCGCTCAGCTCGATCATCCGAACATCATACGGGTCTTCGATCAGCGCGAGTGCCAATCGCCGCCCGCACGGCTCCTCTACATGGAAGTCGCCCCTGGGGGGACGCTGCACGACCTGCTGAAATTGCTCGCTCAAAAACGCAAATCTGTGGGAGGCATCAACTCGGCAGGGCAGGCGTTGCTGGATTCCATCGACTCACGATTGGCCACACTCGGGATGAGTCGGCCTGCTGATTCGTCGCGACGAGAACGAATTGAAAATGCTCCATGGGTAGAGGTAGCTTGTCTGTTGGGTTCTGAAATCGCCGAGGGCCTCGCCTACGCCCACAAGCGCGGCGTACTGCATCGCGACATCAAGCCAGCCAACGTGCTGCTTACCGCTGAGGCGACTCCGAAGCTAGCTGACTTCAACGTCAGTTACAACGGTGGACATGCTGAGGAGGACCCGAAGGACGCTTTCGGGGGATCGCTTGCGTACATGTCGCCGGAGCAGCTCGAAGCTTGCCACCCACTGCTGGGCGGTTCGCCTCAACTGGTCCGTGAATCGGCAGACATTTTTGCTTTTGGCGTGATGATGTGGGAGATGCTCACCGGAAAGCGTCCCTTTCGCGACGAGCTGGCCGGCTCACAGGGGGGTCAGCTAGCCCGCCTGCAACGCATGATCGAGATGCGTCTCAATACCGACTTCCAAGAACTTTCACGAGTTCTCCCCGACGACTGCCCGCCACCCTTACGCCGCACGCTCGAGCGTTGCCTGAACCCCGATAAAAAAGAGCGTTACCGCACAGCAGGACAACTCGCCCAAGCGCTCAGAGTTTGTCTCAACCCAAGAGCTTGGAAGTTGCTGGAGCCTCCGACCAGCGCAATCGGAAAGTTCGCTCTCGGCTGGCCCGTGATGTCGATGATGCTGGCAGGACTAATTCCGAACATCTTCATTGCCGTATTCAACTATCTCTATAACCGTTTGCGGATGAGTGGGGACTGGCCGGAACTCTATCAGCGATTCGATCACGTTCAGTTGATAATCAACTCGGTCGCTTTCCCGTTGGGAATCGGCATCATGGTTTGGGCAGGCCTGAGAGTCTCCCGGCAATTAAAGGAGCCCCCCTTACGCGAGAAGGCCGTGCATCGCGTGCTGTTATTCGGCAACTTCGTTGCGATGGTGCTCCTCTTCCTGTGGTCGGCTTCGGGAGCTGCTTTCCCGTTGGCGATTGCTTGGGGTAGCCCACTAAAGGAGGGTTGGGGATTTCACCTCCATTTCTTCACGTCGCTAGCCATCTGCGGACTGGGAGCGATCGTTTACCCCTATTTCATCATCACCGCTTTGGCAACGCGTTACGGTGTTCCAGCGCTGGTGCGGAACGAAATCGTTGAAGGTCCTGCTCAAAGCGACCTGGAGCGACTCAAGAAACTGAATCGAGTGTACCTAGCGCTCGCAGGCTTGGTACCTCTCCTGGCCCTGTTGCTACTGGCTTTGACCGGCACTCAACAATCGTGGGCGCTGATCGTCGCAAGTGGAGTGGGGCTCGTGGGACTCGCAGCAATGTTTTGGCTGGAGAGCCAAATCGGGCTGGATTTGGAGGCGTTGGAGACGATAACCGTCGATTAGTCCGTAGATATCGGCCCAACTTATAAGAACCTACGAAGCTAAACCAGCCGCCCAATCCATTCTGACGGCAGCGAGCTCCAATCATCAAACGCATCGTCAACCACTTCTTCCTGATTCGCTACGGGTGCATCAAACTCACAATTCACCCCAAATGCCAGAGGCAAATCATTCGACGCGTCGGCTGCCGGAAGCTGGTAGTCGCCTAAGCTAGGCATCGCTGGCACCAACTCGCCTTCGGCCTCTTTCGGTTCTTCATACGCCAACCAGAAAAGTTCGCTGGCAAACTCGTCCCCCTCGCTAGCCGACGAATCCACAGGGGTTTCGCTTTGGATCGCAGCGACTCCGATTGCGACGTTCTCGCTACCGTAGTTACTGGCGAAGGTGAGCAATTCATCATCACCCACGACTGCATCTTCACCAAGGTCCCCGACGCCGACATTCGATTGGCCGGCGATAGTCTGGAATTCCAAGAAGTCGGAGCCTTCAATACTGCCATCAAAGTTGAAGTCGCCTGTCGCAGCTTGTGCCGCGGCAGCTTGATTGGTAGGCGTGAACTGCATACGCCCGATGGTGCCGTTGCGATTGTCCGCGTAATAGATGAGCCCATCAGGCGCCAAAGACATTTCTACCGCCCCAGGCATCTGGGCCCCCAGATTAGAGCGCTGCACGCTACCATCGGCGAAAATCTCTAGCGAGCGGAAGGTTGGCTCGCCGTAATCGGTATAGAACAGTTGGTTCTGGAACCGCGAAGGGTAAACATCGCCGGTGTAAAAATCTCCCACAACCATCGCAATACCACCACTGGAGTGGGTACGCCCGAGGATTGGCGGAACCGCGTTGTTGTTGGCGTAGAACTCACTGGCACCGGAGATATTTTCGTAACCGCCCGTGCGCAGGTTGACGCCATCGCCCCCCTCGTACCAAGGCCAGCCGAAGTTCTCACCGAAACCAGCATTGATTTCCTCCCAGGCGGTCCAACCGACGTCCCCGACATACGGGATTCCTGTGACAGGGTGAATCGCTAAACGGAACGGATTGCGGTATCCCAGATTCACTACTTTCGACACGTTGGCGTTGGGATCGCCGTTGAAGAAAGGATTATCGGGTAAGCCTGCACCCGTGATGGGGTCGATCCGGATCAGCTTACCAGCCAAGCTATTGAGATCTTGAACACGACGCGTGCGACCATCGACCTGGTTGAACGAGGTTCCATCACCGTTAGTAACGTAAAGGCTGCCATCCAATCCGAAGGCAATGTTACCAATCGTATGGGAACGCGAGTCAGCAGGAAGACAATCATCGAGCGTGCCATTGCTACCGCACGAGTGACCGACGCCCAGATTGATAGTTCCGTCGACATCTGGTCGATTGATGTTGTCCCAGGTACTGTTGGTCCCCAAGAGAACCGTTTCGCTACCGGGTACCACGGTATTGAAACCATTGGAAGCGTCGGCCGTAACACGGGTCAAGCGAGCGACACGATTCCCACCCCCGTCGGGCCCCGCTAAACCGCTCCTTGTAAGTGTCTCTGGCGGATCATACGTGTATGAGAGATAGACATAGGGTGTCTGTGGGAAATTTGGGTGCAGCGCAATTCCGATCAGCCCACGATCTTGAATGTTATTCACTCGAGAGGAAAAATCGAGGAACGGCGTTGGCAGTAGTGTATTGTTCTGTGCGACCCGCACGACGCCTTCTTGTAAGGCGATGAACATCTTCCCGGAATCATCAAAGTCCAATGCAGTTGGATCGGTGAGCCCCGTGATGACCGTTTGTGAAGAAAAGAAGCCTGTTTCGCTTGGGTCTGGCTCATCGCTATAGAGTTGACTTTGAGGCACGATCTCGCGCGGTTGGCTAGCGCTGCTCCATTGTAGGTTCTGCAATGCTTGCCCCTGGTTGTCGTACATCTCCAAGCGAACATCGTAACGCTGCCCGGCTTGCAAGCTAATCGGTGCCGAGTCAAAGACGGTGCGCTGGTCCCGCCACTCATTGATGATTTGCTGACCGTTGATCCATAAACGAGTGCCGTCATCAGTGGCGACGCGGAACGTATAGTCTTCGCTGTAGAGCGGCTGGATCTCTCCTTCCCAACGCACAGAAAAAGTATCTGAGCCGATCCCTGGGCCAGGCGACCCGCTCCCCCAATCGTAATTGACCGTTGCATCGGTACGTTGAAAGACCAACGCCGTGAAATTGGTATTGTTATAGTAGCTACCCAGCAGGCCGTTCCCCGTACCAATGCTGGGGCCGCCGTCATCGTCGAGGATGGTAACCGTTGCCGTACGTGGCTCGCCGAGGCTCGCTTCTCCGCGTGTTGCGATAGCGGTAATCGCAAAGAACTCGTTCTCCTCATCTTGCACATCGTTGATGAGGGGCACCTCGATAGTGGTCGAGGTCTGCCCAGGATAAAGAATCGCTAGTCCCGAGGTGGCTACGTAATCGCCGCCAGCCGTAGCGGTTCGATTCTCTGTGGAATACTGCAAAGCAACAGTTCCTTCGGAACCGCCTGTCCTCACCACAGGAATAAAAGCAGTCCCGGCGGCTTCGTCAAATGAGAACAGTGACCCACCCAGACCCAGAGTGCCCTGATTGAGGCTTGTTCCGAATTGCAAAAACCCGCCGCACTGCAAGAACTCGCTTTGCCATACCCCCGGCTGACAGCCGATCCCCTCGACGAACGAGCCGGTCGAAAACACGTCACTCGCTTCACTTTCGAAGAAGTTTCCGTCCAGGCGAATGCCGTCGATCCTTGCGTTCAAGTCGTTCCCAAACTGATCAATGTCACCATCGACCAACTCCACTTGGATTTGCGAAACGGAAACCGCCTCGGAATGTTGGTAGAAGAAGCTGTTATAGCCTGCAGCGAAGTAGTCTCCTCCGATATCATCAAAACTGGCCACGACGTTGCCATCAATGCGTAGGCGAAGGTCTTCGTTGCCGGTCTCACCTGCCGCGCGGACTTCGATAATCGAACCAAAGGTTCCGAACTGAAAGTAACCGTTGCAGTTGAGGAATTCGCTTCGCTGGTGACCAGGATTGCAGCCCGTGCCATCCCAGGAACCTGTGGACCAAACGTTCCAGGCTTCGGTCTCGAACTTCTGCCCTTCGATGATGACTCCATCGACTCGCAGGTCTTTGTCGACGCCTCCCTCAACTCCGTCGTTGAGGAAATCAACCCTGACCTGTCCAATTTCGACATCGGTTGGATGCGTGTAAGAGAAGGTGGCAAACGTCCCCGCATTGGCGTCGCCACCGACATTCGTCCAAGTCGCTACCGGGACGTTATCGATCTGCAACTGAGCCGTTTCAGTTCCGGTAGTCCCCGCCAAAAGAACCTCGATGGTCGTCGCCGCTAGCATTTTGCGGCTCTCGAGGGTTTCAAACCGGAGCTTACGCCTTGTGTGATTATGTAAAGTCATGGCAACTCCTCGAAAATCTGTCTCCCCAGCCGACGGGCACCTGTTTACCGGCAGATTGTTAATTTAGGTATTCTGGAGAAGTCTACCGGAGCCTACTTAAGCCACGCAATAACTTGCTCACCAAATATGTAGGAAAAGTGAGGGTGCGATGGAGATGGCGGGCTGGGAAATGTTTTCAGGCTGTGAGTCTCAGCGAAGCATGGCAAACGCTCAGCAAGTTAAAAGTCTTGCGTTGGTAAAGAGTTACGTTTGCTTTTTCAGTTCTATAGCGCACTCTTACACGGCTTGAAAACGGACTGGACACACCCTCAAGCCTCTTACCGTGCCACTGAAGCCTCAGCGGCAACCTTCCCCCCTCCCGAGGTCCGAAAGGAACGTGCGTATGATTAGAATCCTCTTTGCCATGATGGTGGCTGTCGGCCTCGCTGTGACCAGCGGCTGCGGCTGTTGCTCAAACCTGTTCGGCTCACGAACGACTGCTGCGAGACCAATCATGGCCCCAGCAGGTCCCGTCTGTGCTCCCTCGTGTAATAGCTGCGACGCCTGTAGCGGCGGTGCCTCGTATGGCCAACCCTATTCCGGAACCGTATTGCCAGCGGGTCCCACCGAAGGCTATCCGGTGATGATGCCTCCGGGGTAGCTATCGTCGCGATTCGCGAAGCGAATCTCGACTATCTCATGCCTGACATTCAGGACACCAATAGGTCGACCTTCCCAGGTCGCCTTGCCTTTGCATTTGAATCGTTGCTCCGCACTTCGGGCAGGGGTTACCGCTACGGTTATAAACCCACTGGCGGTCGCCCCCCTCGAAGCGTGTCTTACGAGGATGCCCTTCAAGATTTCTCAGCATGAGTTTCTGAGCCCGTGTGAGCAATTGCTGTAGTCGCGAATCAGGGATTTCCCCGACCCGCTGGAACGGATTCAGACGCTCTAGGAAGAGGGTCTCCGACTTATAAACGTTACCGATACCGCTCACCAGCGTCTGATCCATCACGGCTTCGCCAATGGTGAGATCGTCACGTTTGCGAAGGCGTTGAATCGCCTTTTCTAGCTCAAAACCTGGGTCCAACAAATCAGACCCCAAGCGGCTCAAGTGGCGATGTCTGCGCAGCTCATCCGTCGTCAGCAACTCCAGTAACTTTGGTGTGAAACAAACGACCGACCAGTCCGCCATCTGCAGTTCTAAAGAAGCGAACGGGCGGCCCTTTTGCCACGGCTCGCCAATGCGATAGACGTGCCACGAGCCGGTCATTCCCATGTGCGAGTGGATGACATCTCTGCTAGATAGATGCATTAACAGATGCTTACCGCGGGCTTCGACGCGTTCGCAAGATTGGCCAACCAATCTTGCTGGAGAGAGCGGCTGCTCAAATCTGGAATTATGACAGAGTGCGGCGTCGATGGTTTCGCCCTCCATCGCCTTGCGGAGGTTCGCCGCCGATCGGTAAATCGTATCCCCTTCAGGCATCGCGAGTCTCATAAATTTCCGCGGTCTCATCAAGCAGACGGCCACGCAAGCGACGCTTCGGTTCCGAACGCCCGGTCACCCTCGGGTCCGGACCCCGATGCTGCAAGCCGCTATGGGTGGCGTGAAAGCCGTGCTTCAACAGGACCTTCGCGAGTGACGAATCACTCGGTGCATCTCCGTCAATCTTGGCAATCAAGATCGGCCGTTCTGCTGCCAAGTGTTCCAGCGTTTGGGCAAGCCGTTGATGCCGACTTTCCCTGATGTTCGGATCGTCGACCGCGAAGGTGATGATGCTTCCCGCCCGCAGATTCAAAACACTCAAGATCTGTCCACCGTCAAGCACGACTTGCGAGCCGGTTGTGCGTTGAGGCTGGGTCTCAGCCGAGGTGGTCTCCGGCCACTTGAGCATCGCTCCGTAAGCGTTAGCCGGGTCCACTGCAGAGAGAACGAAGGGAAGAAGTTGCCCGTCGCTCGCGTCTTCGCCGCGAGTGTCGGCTTTCTTCTGTCGAATCAGATCGTCAGCCCCCGGTGAGGCGAACTGTGCCCCGCCGAGCCCTTCAACGAAGTAGCCCCGGCGGACCCGACCCGAATCTTCCATCGCGCGGAGGATCGGATAGAGTGCCGAAAACCCGCCATCGACTGACTCGCGATCAATCGAGGGTCGCGTGAGAATTCCGTGACGGCGGATCAGCAGTTCGGTCAGTGCCGTCTGACGCTCGGTGGGGCTTGGCGATGACTCGCCTTCGACATAGCGTAGCAGCGACCAGCGACCTTCCGATCCTGGCAATTGCGACTGGCGCCGCGAACGGAACCGATTCCGGCTGCGCTCCCGTCGGCGACCGCCTTGCTTCTCTTTCTTTCCACGGCAGAGAGAACGAAGCGGAGCCATCGTATCATTCGTCAAATACCCAGCCCACACGAGCGTCCACAGCGAAGCCAAGACATCATTGCGGAAACCGCCGAGATGGCGGGCGATTTCATCGAAGAATAAGGCGCCTCGCTGTGTGAGCAACTCGAGAATCTGCTTGGTCGCTTCCTCTTCTTCATCAAGAACGGTTGGGCGGGGAGCGAGCAATGGAACATTGTCTGCTAAGTAAAGTGCAATCCGCCCATCGCGCGGGCCGACGCTTTCCAGCCCACGCCAGACGATCTCTCCGGCGTTGAACAGCTCATCCAAGTCGCTCGGTTGATACTCGGCGATTCGTGCTGGCAGGATGGTCGTTTCCAGCTCCGAGGCGGGCAGGGGAGCGGCTTGCAACTGCTCAATCACGTCGAGCAAACCATCCAGTCCTTTCCGCGGACGTGTCACCCCCTGCCAGACAGGTAAGAACCGCGCGAGTTGCTCCGCGGCAACCGGCTCGACCTGCTTGCGCAGCTTAGCCAGTGACTTCCGCTTGATTTGCCGCAGCACGCCGGTGTCGCACCATTCGCGACCCGTGCCGCCGGGCAGGAACTCGCCGGAGACGACGCGATCGCGCTCGGCCAGCTTCTCCAAGGCAAGCTTGGCGGCTGCTTCACTGATTCCCAGTCGGGCGGCAACGTCGGGCAGCCGGAATGGGCCGTGTGTTCGAGCATAGCGCGAAACCAGGTCCGTGAGCGGGTCTTCGCCTGAGGCGAGAAATGCTTCCGGGAGCCCCGGTGGCGGGACAACGCCTAACCCATCGCGGAGGCGCGAAGCATCTTCAGCCGCGGCGAGGCGTAGCTCGCCGGCTATTTTGACTTTGATGATTCGGCGTGAAGCGAGTAGCTCTTCGACCCATCCAGTTGCATCATTGGTGGAGCTACCGGGGCTAAGCCGACAAGCGACTTCTTCCTCGCTCAAGTCCCCCAAGTGCAAAAGCAAACCATGCAGCGAATCAGGGTCTTTGACGCGCGGCTCATCGAGCCGTTGCAAAGCGAGCGACACACCGTCGATTGCATCAGCGTCGAGTAATTCGCGGAAGTCCGCCGCTCCGAGCAGCTCGCGAAGTTGCACCTGATCGAGCGCCAGCGCCTGTGCCTTTCGTTCAGCTAGTGGTGCATCACCGTTGTAGAGAAAGTTTGCCGTGTAGTTGAAGAGCAGCGCAGAGGCAAAGGGCGAAGGGTTTGCATTCTCGACTTGGTGGACGCGAATCGCTTGGCTCTGCACTTCGCTAAGGATTTGCTTGAGGCCACCGAGATCGAACACGTCGCGCAGGCACTCGCGGTAGGTCTCTAAGAGAATGGGGAACCGTTCATATCGCGAGGCTACTTTCAAGAGGTCGGCAGACTTCCTGCGTTGTAGCCATAACGGCGTGCGCTTATTGGGCTGCCGTCGTGGCAACAGCAACGCACGGGCTGCGTTTTCGCGAAAGCGAGCGGCGAACAGCGAGGAACTGCCAAGATGCTTAACAAGCTCGTCCTCGACAAGCTCGGGGGCGGGAAAGAGCGTCTCCAAGCTCGGCAGACTCTCGCTCTCTGGCAGACGCAGCACGATGCCATCGTCGCCCCACGTGAAATCGATATCCTCGCCCGTCTGTTCGCGAATTCGTCCTATCATCGCCAATGCCCAAGGAGCATGAACACGCGAACCGAAGGGCGAGAGGATGACGACACGCCAGTCGCCGATCTCGTCGAGAAACGATTCGACGACAATCGTTTTATCCGTAGGCAACTCGGCGGTCGCTTCCGCCTGATCGCGCAGGTAGCGGACGAGATTCTCTGCCGCTTGCTCGTCGAGCCCGCTTTCAGCTCGAAGCTTTTCCTCTGCCGCGGTATACGGCAAGGCAGCCAGTTGCCGTGTGGTTTCGCCGATGGCCCGACCAAAATCGAGCGGTCTGCCCGGACCATCACCACGCCAGAAAGGCATCCGTCCCGGTTCTCCAGGCGCTGGCGTGACGAGCACCCGGTCTCGCGTGATGTCCATCACCCGCCAAGAGGAAGCCCCCAGCAGAAAGACATCTCCAGGGCGAGTTTCGAAAACCATCTCCTCGTCGAGCTCGCCAACTCGCGCTCCGCCCTCATCTCCAGCAGCAAGATAAACTCCATAGAGCCCACGGTCGGGGATCGTCCCTCCGTTGAGCACCGCGATCCGTTGCGAACCCTTGCGCGGGGAAATCACGCCCGTGAGGCGATCCCAATTGATGCGTGGACGTAGCTCGGAAAACTCGTCAGAGGGATAAAGGCCCGAAAGGAGATCGAGAACACCCTCGAAGAGGCTCTTCGGCAACTCGTGAAATGGAGCAGCACCGCGAACGAGTCCGTAGAGATCATCGACGGAGTAGGGCTCTTGCGAAACAATCGCAACGATCTGTTGAGCTAAGACATCGAGCGGATTTCGCGGGTAGCGCGTTGATTCAACTTTTCCGCCAAGCATGTTCGCCACCGCAGCGCTACAGGCCAGCAGGTCACCGCGATACTTGGGAAAGATCACCCCCTCGCTCGCCGCCCCAATATGGTGTCCGGCACGTCCGATCCGTTGCAGGCCCGACGCCACTGACGGTGGAGCTTCGATCTGGATCACCAGATCCACCGCTCCCATGTCGATGCCAAGCTCTAAGGAAGACGTCGCAACAATCGCCGGCAAGTCACCGCGTTTGAGACGGTCTTCAATTTCCACGCGTTGCTCGCGTGCGAGCGAACCGTGGTGTGCCAACGCGATTTCTTCCTCTGCCAATTCGTTGATCGACGCAGAAAGTCGTTCCGCTAAACGGCGACTGTTCACAAAGATCATTGTTGATCGGTGCGCGCGGATCAGTTCCACCAGCCGCGGGTGGATTGCCGGCCAGATGGAGGGCAGGGAAGGCCCGGCAGAGGTAGGACCCGTTTGCACCTCAGCCGGTTTGCCCATTGCCGCCATATCTTCGACAGGCACCTCGACGGTGATCTCCAGTTGCTTCCGGCTACCCGCGTCGATGATTTCCACGGGCCGGGGGGCGGGGGGCTTATCGGGATCGGACGTTGCCTCGCCACCGCCGAGAAGTCTGGCGATTTCTTCTAAGGGGCGTTGCGTGGCAGAGAGGCCGATGCGCTGGAGTGGCGGAGTTTTCTCCGGCGAAACCGCAAGCGGTTGGCTTGCCTTGTCCGTGACGCTTGCGGTTCCGCCGCGTCGGAGGCGTTCTAATCGCTCCAACGTTAAGAACAAGTGCGACCCTCGCTTCGTCGCGGCAACCGCGTGAATCTCATCGACGATCACCGTTTCGACCGAACGCAGCACTTCGCGCGCTTGCGAAGTGAGCATCAAGTACAGCGACTCAGGCGTTGTGATGAGAATATCCGGCGGATGACGGGTAATCTGTTGCCGCTCGCGCGAACTCGTATCTCCTGATCGGACGGCCACGGTTGGTTCGTGGAAATCAAAGCCCAACCGCCCAGCCACGGTACGGATGCCCGCCAGAGGTGCACGCAGGTTGCGATCAACGTCCACGCCGAGGGCTTTCAGCGGAGAGACATATAGAACGCGAATCCCAGGGTTATCCTCGTTTGGCGGTTCGCCAAACATCAGTCGATCAATAGCCGCCAGAAACGCGGCTAGTGTTTTGCCTGAACCCGTGGGCGCGAGAAGCAGTGCATTTTTCCCGACGGCGAGTTGGGGCCAAGCCTGTTGTTGGATCTTCGTCGGCGACTCGAACGCTTCCGCGAGCCAGGTTCGAGTTGCTTCGTGAAGAGTATCCATTTCCTGCCGCCGGCCACCTGAGCATCACTTGATCTCATTGTAGGCGACTAACGCCTCGTCGCGGGCCTCAAAATGATCAACGATCGGCTCGGGGTAATCTTTGCCAAGTTCGACGCCTGCTGCTTCAAGCACCTCGTCCTCGGCTTCCCAGGGCTTGTTCAGGTACTTGTCGGGCAGATCGGCAATCTCCGGAACCCACTTGCGCACGTAGTCGCCCTGGGGGTCGAATTTCTCTCCCTGAGTCATGGGATTGAAGATGCGAAAGTATGGCGCGGCGTCCGCCCCACACCCGGCGGTCCACTGCCAACCGAGCGTGTTGCTCGCCAGATCCGCGTCGCACAGCGTATCCCAAAACCACTCCGCCCCACGTTGCCAAGGAATCCGCAAATGTTTGGTCAGAAACGAAGCGACAATCATGCGGGCACGATTCGGCATAAAGCCGGTCGCCCACAGATCCCGCATGGCGGCGTCGACTACGGGATAGCCGGTCTGTCCGCGTTGCCAGCGTTTCAGGTTTTCTGCATCCTCATCCCAAGGGAAGTCCGCGAACTTCTCGCGTAACGGCTTATTCGTGGTCGAGGGGAAATAATAGAGCAGATGATAAGCGAACTCCCGCCAACCGATTTCGCTAAGAAACGTATCTGAGCTTTTCTTCAAAGACTCAGCCCCATTGAATGCGGCTTTCACCGACGCCCAAACTTGCCGCGGGCTGACCTCTCCAAAATGCAGCCGTGGCGAGAGTTGCGACCAGCCTTTGATGTCGAGCCGATTGCGATCCTCTTTGTAGTCACCCAGTCGGCCCTCTGAGATGAACTCTTCCAAGCACTCCTCTGCCGCCTTAGCCCCCACCTGCCAGACGTCGTAGAAAGTTTCGTCCCAGTCGATTTTGGGCAGCAACCCCAAGTCATCAAGCTTCATTGATTTTGGCCAGCTTGAAGGCGACTCCAGCTCGCTAGGTGCCTCTAGGGGATCGTGATCGGTGTGCTGTGACCGGCACGCCTTCCAAAACGGAGTGAATACCTTGTAAGGGTCGCCACTTTTGGTTTCGATCTCCCAAGGTTCGTAGAGGAGGCTGCCGTTGAAACTTTCAACTTCAATGCCGTCTGACTTGAGCGCGGACTTCACTTCCTGATCACGGTCGATGGCAGCCGGCTCGTAGCGGCGACTCCAATAAACGGCCGATGCGCCACTCTGCTCGATGAGATCGCGAAGGGACTTTAGAGAATCGCCTTCGCGAATGACTAAGCGAGAACCCAACTTCTCAAGTTGGGAATTGAGACTCTGCAGCGAGTGATGCAGCCACCACTTCGAGGCCCCGCCTAACGGCCAGTCGCCTTCTTCATCTGGGGCCCAGATAAAGACCGGCAGGACAACACCACGCTCAGCGGCTTTCAAGAGGGCAGGGTGATCTGCGATTCGAAGATCTTGTCGAAACCAAACAATTGACGTCGGCTTATCCACGGCTCAGTCCGCTGCATAGACACAATAGAATAGCTCAGCACCAAGCTGAGCCAAGCACGAAGCAAACCGAGAAAGCAAGAAGAGCGTAATCGCCGCTCTAGGCTTCGTCAGTCTCAGGCAATGCCAAGCGGATTGGGCCACGGGCCGTATCTGGATCGACGGTCTCACCCTTCTGCGTGGCGCGGAGCTCACCCTTGGTGATCAGTTCAGCGGCCACATCACGGACCTGCTGCATGATGTCGCGATAGTCTCCACCACCCAAGTGGCGAGCAGCCTCGGAAGGGCAGATGCTCTTCTTGGGGCCACGTAGATTCACGAGGCGAAGGATTTCTTCAGCTATTTGTTCGTCGCTAAACGTTTCGGCGGTTGATTGGTCCACGAAATTCCTCGCTGACTCTGATTTCGGTTTCAAGCTTAGGTAACAATGCCGTGGATTGCCGGATAACGTTAAAATCCGCTCCTCTCCACGGTCTTATAGTCTACCGTTTGGAAGGCTCCACGACCAGTCGCTAGGGGCCTCACTTTCCAGCGGCGATTTCACTTATTCGCAAGTTCCCGCACGCCGAATTGTTCGGTACGCCGCGAATCTTGTCAGACCCCAGGATTGAGGCTTATGCCAGAGCAAACTACTGACGTTGGTGTAATTGTAATTCTGGGGGCCACGGGAAGTGTCGGCACCGCTCTCGCCAGTCACCTTGCCGCCCAGGGGACGAAATTGCTCCTTGGAGGCCGAGATCGAGACGCTATCGACCGTCTGGGAGAGCAATTCGACTGCCGCACCAGCAATGTCGAAGCGAGCGATGGCGAGAGCATTACAGCCGCCATCGAATTGGCGAAGAAGGAACATGGTCGGGTTGATGGCGTAGTCAACTGCATTGGTTCTGTGCTACTGAAGCCTGCTCACACCACCAGTGACGAGGAATGGAACGACGTCCTGACGACAAATCTCTTCAGCTCGTTCGCCGCGGTCCGAGCCGCTGCAAAAGCGATGCGTAGCGAAGGTGGCTCGATCGCCCTTGTTTCTTCTGCCGCTGCCCAGATTGGATTACCGAATCATGAAGCGATCGCAGCAGCGAAGGCGGGAATCGCGGGACTAGTCCGTTCGGCTGCTGCCACTTATGGCAATCGCGGTATACGAGTGAACGCCGTCTCACCCGGCCTGGTGAAATCGGAGATGACACGTAAACTTTGGGAGAGTGAAGCCACCGCCAAGCACAGTGAAGGAATGCACGCTTTAGGTCGGTTGGGCGAGCCTGAAGATATCGCTTCCGCGTTGGCGTGGCTTGTTGATCCAAAGAACAGTTGGGTCACCGGACAAGTTCTTGGAGTTGATGGCGGTTTGGGAAGTTTGATCCCGCGATAGTCCCAAATTCGAATATGAGTCAATCCTGAATTTGGCCACGGATTGCACGGATGACACGGATCGACCTCATGATTACTCGAGCAAGGATCACACTGCTAAAACGCGCGATGGCTACTATTTCTCAAACTCTATCTTGGGTTTCTTAATTACCCTCGTTGCCTTCTGTGATTTATCCGTGTCATCCGTGCAATCCGTGGCCAAAACCTACCGCAACAATCTTGAAACGGCATGACTGAAGAAACCGGCCAGCCCTGGATGCGATGGACTCTCTATCTCGCTGGAGCCTACAATCTAGCGTGGGGAGCTTGGGCGATCTTCATGCCGGAGTCCATCTTTCGCTGGGCAGGTTTCGATCCGTTGCCGAACTATCTGGAACTTTGGCAATGCATTGGAATGATTGTCGGCGTTTACGGAATCGGCTACGCAATCGCCGGGCTTAGGCCCTATCGCCATTGGCCGATTGTCCTCGTCGGACTCTTGGGCAAGATTTTTGGTCCGATCGGTTTCATTGGGGCTGTGAGCAGTGGTCGTTTTCCCGCCACGATGGGCTGGACGATCCTCACGAATGATCTCATTTGGTGGGTGCCCTTCACAGTGATTCTGTGGCGTGCCTACCAGTTCCACTGCCGAGCAGAGGCAGTTGATAGGACGACTGAATGATCCGATTCCTGGTGCTTACGCAGCTAGCCTCGACCTGGGCGATGGTAGGCTTGATCTGGTTCGTGCAGATCGTCCACTATCCGCTCTTCGATCGCGTCGGCGAGGCCGGATTCGGGGCCTATGAACAAATCCACCAACGGGCCACCACCTGGGTCGTCGCCCCTTTGATGTTCGCCGAGCTGATCTCTGCCGGACTATTACTCTGGTTTCGACCTGCTGGCGTGCCCAGCTGGCTTCTCTGGACTGGTGCGGGGCTTGTCGTCGTGAATTGGGCTTCGACAGCTTTCTTGCAAGTGCCATTGCATACGAAGCTGCTGGAAGGCTTCGACCAAGACGTCTACGAGCGACTGGTCAGCACGAATTGGATCCGCACGATTGCTTGGAGCCTGCGAGGGCTCATTGTGCTGGCGGTGATCACTAGTTGGAAGCCAAACGTGTAAGAACATTGTATTGGGTGGCTGGGGGCTCGCTACGCTCGTCCCCAGCCACCCTTGAGTTCAGGGCTATTCTGGATTTACTCAGACTCATCGTGAAACTCGACTCGCTTCACCCCTGGCACGAAGGTGACTTCATAGACTTCGCTCCCCCCCTTGGTGAATTCGAGCCTGCCGATCAATCGTCCCGTATCGGCTTCCACGGCAGCCACGCCAGCTTGGACCGTGGACTCAGCTTTGCGCAGCAGTGGCGTATCAAGAATGTGCTTCTCGCGGATCTTCGACAATCCCACGAGCGCCACCTTCCCAACAAAAGAAAGCCCACGGGTGAAGCCAGGCAATTCGCTAACGGTCGTGCGGGTGCCGGTCAATGGGTCGAACTTTTCCAAGCCACCGATGCCTGAGTTGCAAAGCCACCACTGACTGTCATGCCAACGTGGTGAGTGAGGCATGCAGAGGCCGCTGACCACGGTCTCATTCTTCGCGACATCGATCACCACACCGCTGGTTAAACGGTCAAGACTGCGCCAGCCTTTTGGCTCGCTCGTTTCCCCAAACGCGGTCACCATCGTGGGTCGGCCTTCGCACATTCCCAGTCCGTTGAGATGGCAGCAATCCTTCGGGCGCATCTCCTCAATGAAACTAGGTTGCCAGCTTCGCAAAAAATTAACTCGCGAACTGGGACGTGCCAAACAGTTGAACTTCGTGTTCATGAAATAGATCCCACGGCGTCCGAATGCCACGTCGTGCATGTCGAGTCTGCCCGTTGCGTATTTCGTTTCGAGAGTGAATAGATTCGACTCAGCTTTAGAAAAAACACGCAGGTACTCACGTGCAGCCAACGCGATCTTGTTACCACGAATGGCCATGCCCATTGGCCGCGGAAACTTCCAGACTTTGACGTGCAGGCCGCCCTTGCCGACAGAAAACGATGCAAGTTTCCCCGAATTATAGGTCGTCACCAAGAGCGTGCCGCCGGTTGATTCGAGCCATTCCAGGAACTCACCGTGAGCCACAACTTCGATAGGGGCAGGCTTTTTGGGCGAGGCCATAAGGAATCTTTGTCAACGAATTGCACGAATCTCACGAATAGCCCTAACGCATCAGACGCCTGTCAGATGCTGACAACTCAACGAGGCACGACAAGTTGTAGCTACTTGAAGAGGATCAACGCAACAACCATTTGTGCGATTCGTTCAATTCGTTGACAGAAACCTTACGCGACGATCTCATTGACCACGCGAGCTTTGATCACACCCGTGAGTTTCTGGTCGAGACCCTGCGACGGGAAAATGAGCTTTTCGTGGTTGATGCCCAAGAGGTGCATCAGCGTCGCGTGCATGTCACGGACATGGACCGACTCGCCGACCGTCGCATACCCAACCGGGTCTGTCTCGCCGTAGCTAAATCCGGGCTTGACTCCTCCACCTGCCATCCAGAGCGTAAAGGCATTCGGATGATGGTCACGGCCCACGAACTTCATTTCCGCTCCACCACGGTTTTCACGCATCGGTGTCCGACCGAACTCACCCGACCAGACAACGAGTGTATCTTCGAGCAGGCCCCGTTGTTCGAGATCGAGAAGCAGGGCAGACATGGGCTGATCGATGTCCTTACACTTGCGTTTGAAGCCGTGATTAATCGCTTCGCTCTCGGCAGCCCCGTGAGCGTCCCAACCCCAATCAAACAGTTGCACGTATCTCACGCCGCGTTCCACTAAACGACGCGCCAAAAGGCAATTGTTGGCGAAGCTCTCCTTGCCCGGCTCGGAGCCGTAGAGATCTTTGATGTGCTGTGGCTCGTCGTTCAAGTCCATCGCATCGGTAGCGCTCATTTGCATGCGATACGCCATTTCGTACTGCGCAATCCGTGTGACGGTTTCAGGGTCGTTGAACTCCTGATAAGTCTGTCGATTCACATCATTAATCGCATCAACGATACTGCCACGCAAGTCAGTGTCGATGCCCTTGGGGTTCGACAAGAACAACACCGGGTCGCCCTGCGAACGGCATTGCACGCCCTGATAGACCGAGGGCAAGAAGCCTGATCCCCAAGTGCTTTTGCCCGCGCTGGGAAACTTACCGCCGGAGAGCAGCACCACGTAGCCGGGAAGGTTTTGGTTTTCCGACCCCAGGCCATAAGTGACCCAGGAGCCAATCGAACCGTAACCCAGATTCTGGTTCCCAGTGTGGATCAACAACTGTGCCGGGCCGTGATTGAATTGGTCGGTCTGCATGTTTCTCACAAAGCAGACCTTGTCGACTACTTTCGCGAAGTGCGGCAAGCGGTCCGACAGCCAAGTGCCCGATTCGCCATGCTGGGCAAACTTAAACTGAGGTCCAAGCAGCTTCGGCACGCCGCGGATGAACGCAAACCGCTGCCCCTCCATCAACGAAGCGGGGCAATCCTCCCCATCGAGTCGGGCCAACTCCGGCTTGTGCTCGAAAAGGTCCAACTGGCTCGGAGCTCCCGCCATATGCAGGAAAATCACTCGCTTCGCACGCGGTTTGAAATGCGGATCGAGTGGCGCCAACGGCTTTGCTGGATTTCGCTGGATGGGAGAAGCAGAGCCGAGCGAGTTTTCTGCCAAAAGACCTGCCAGACCAAAACCACCCAAACCGGCAACACAATCTCTGAGGAAGTGCCGTCGCGTGGCTTGTTCGACCGTCAGCTTGGCCAAATGTTCCTGATGATTCATCGAGATAGGACCTCATCCAAATTCAACATCGCGTTGGCGACGATCGTCATCGCGAATTCTTCGCGTGTTTCCGCCAGTTGCCTGGCAGCGTCGGGATCGTCATCGAATTTCGCGAGAGCCGTTTCATAAAGTTCAACCAGTCGACCAAGCTTGTCCGCTCCAATCTCTTGCCCAACGGCTAGGGCGTAACCCGCGGCAATGCTATCCTGGGGTGACTGCTCGATTTCGGTTATCCGTTTCGCAAACTCTTGAGCCAACTCGACAAACGCTTCGTCGTTCAGCGTCACTAAGGCTTGCAGCGGAGTGTTGGTTGTTATGCGTCGCAGCGAGCAAACCTCGCGGCTGGGCATGTCGAAGGTGATAAAGCTGGGATAGCCGCTGGTTCGTTTCCAATAGGTATAAATCGCACGGCGGTAGCGGTTCTCTCCTTCGGAGACTTCCCACTTGGCACCGCTATAAACTGATCGCCAAATGCCGTCCGGTTGCGGCGGCATCACTGGCTTACCGTACATTTTGCGGGAGAGCTTGCCAGAGAAAAGCAACGCCTGATCACGCACCATCTCTGCCGTGAGACGTTGCCGCGGACCGCGGGCGAGCAAGCGGTTCTGGCGGTCTCGCTCGACTTTCTCTGGGGTGGCGTGGCTCGATTGGCGGTAGGTTGCTGAGAGAACGATGCTGCGCAGCAGTTTCTTCACACTCCACTGATGGTCGTTCTGGAATCTTAGCGCGAGGTGATCAAGCAACTCGGGATGAGAGGGCAGGGTACCGGAGGTGCCGAAGTCTTCGACCGTCTCAACAATTCCCATCCCAAACAGTTGCTCCCATAGTCGGTTGACCATGACACGAGCGGTCAGCGGATTCTCTTTGGAAACAAGCCAGCGTGCCATCGCCAAGCGGTCTGCTGATTCCTCGGGCAAGCTACCGAATAAGGCCGGAATGTCGGACTCAACCTCTTCGCCCTTGTCGAGCCAATTACCACGGGTGAATACGAAGCTGCGCCGCTGCAGCTCATCGGGAAGCTCCGCCATGACTGGCAACTTGATGCCTTCAATGGCATTGCGCTGCTTCTTCACCTCCGCGAGTTCGCTTTGGAGTTCTCGAAACCCGTCGTCAGAAAGCAGCTCCGTCCAACGCTTGCTGTCCGAGACGGAAAACTGTCCCCGCTGGATACAGAGCGCGATCGCCCCAGTTGCGGACATACTAAAACGCATCGAAAGACGAAGTCCGCTGCCCGGAGGAACGGGCACAGGTTGGCTGGTAACAAACACTCCGTAGCGTGGGAATGAAATCTTCGTGTGGTCCGCCCAACCTTCGCCGTTGTGTTCGAGGCTTTTCTTTGGGTCGAACTTCGGGTGCGGCTCGTCGCAGAAAGCATCGGCGAATTTGACTTCGCTGATCTCCTTTCCGTTCTCGTCAATCAAATGCACCCGGAGGATGCTCAGCACGAATCCCATCTCAGGGGTGCGGATCGCAGCTTCTAAGTCTTTCGGCAACGCGTCGATTCTCAGAGCGGTCAGTTCGCGGATCCCTTCGGGCAGCTTCGTATCAATTGTGTATGTAGAGTTCGCGGTGATCGTGCCCTCGGCTATCACCTCGCTGATCTTTTGGGACGAATCCGTTGCTATCTTTAGTTGCGTCTGACCTGTCGAATCGGCTTTGCTGATTTCAGCCGGATTCCAAACATTGGCGTCTTGAGCAATCGCGTCAGTCTGCTGGAAAATCGCCTCGCGTAATCCGGCAGCTTTGGCATCGAGTTCGTCAGCACGCTGCCAGTCCTCTTGCTTCGCGGGTACGTTTGCGACAGGGAACTCATCTGGCTGATCCATGTCGCGGCTCGTGTTGAACAATGACAGGAACTTGTAGTACTCGTCATGGCGAATCGGATCGTACGGATGCGAGTGACATTGCACGCAGCGGAAAGTTGTGGCTCCCCAGACCTGCCACGTGGTATTCACCCGATCAATCACTGCCGCGGTGCGAAATTCCTCGTCGTCGGTGCCCCCTTCGGTATTCGTTTGCGTATTGCGATGGAACGCGGTGGCGATGCGATCTTCAAGCGTCGCCTCGGAGAGTAAATCGCCGGCGAGTTGTTTAATTGTAAACTCGTCGAACGGCATGTCGTCGTTGAAAGCACGAATGAGCCAATCGCGATAAGGCCAGATGTTGCGGTGCGGGTCCTTCTCATACCCCATCGTGTCAGCGTACCGGGCCAGGTCGAGCCACATCGAAGCCCAACGCTCGCCATAAGCGGACGAGGCGAGCAGTCGATCGACCACCTTCTCGTAAGCATCGACTGAATCGTCACTCTTAAACGACTCGTACTCCTCCGCAGTTGGCGGAAGCCCTGTCAGGTCGAGAGTCGCGCGTCGCAACCATGAGGCACGGTTTCCCTCCCCGGCGGGCTTCAACCCTTCCTCGTCCAGACGGGCAAGGATGAAATGGTCCATGGCGTTTCTCGGCCAATTCTTGTCGCTGACTCTCGGTGGCTCTGTGGTTTCTGGTAATACGAAAGCCCAATGTTCCTGCCATTTGGCTCCTTGCTCAATCCACCGCTTCAATAGAGCGACGTCGTGCGGCGCGAGTGCCGGTCCGTGTTCCGCGGGTGGCATGCGGAAGTCAGGGTCGGGATCGGAAACGCGCTCGATCAAGTACGAGGAATCGACGTCGCCAGGGACGATGGCACGTTCGCCGGAGTCTCCTTCACCGATTGCTGATTCTCGATAGATGAAAGAGACGCCGCTCGCCTCCTTCACACCACCGTGGCAGGCAACGCAGTGCTTCGCGAAGATGGGTCGGATATGTTCGTTGAAGCTGACCTCTCGCGGAAAACCTTCGCTCGAGTCACTCTCCGCCTGGGTCCTCGACAAGTCGAGACCACTGAAGAGAGCAAGTAGGATAGCAAGCCTGTGGGAAACAGAATTCATCGGTAGCTTTAGGAGATAGGCAAACGCTTAGATTGGAGTCGTCTGCTAGGAAGCTGCGATCTCAAGGCGAGCGCAGCTACAAACTCTCATTCTAACAGGAATGCTCTGGGTGGCAGTGGAATGTGAGTTCGCGTTCTAGTGTAAGTGTCATACAACGGCAAAATTGGACAGATTGTCTGCACCAGGTAACTCCCAAAACCGCTGATATTTCATCAAATTCATCTCTGAATTGTGCAGGCCTAGCTGCGAAACGTAATTTGCTATACTACGCACTCGACAAGCCTGAGACTATCCAACGAAAGAGATCAATCTAAGTATGAATGTGCTTTTAACCGGCGGCGCAGGATATGTAGGATCGCACGCAGCCAGAATGCTTCGCCTGGCAGGGCACGAGGCTTGGGTCTACGACAATCTCAGCTACGGCCATCGTCAAGCGGTCCCTGCGGACCGCTTCATCGAAGGCGACCTCATGAATGGTGCCCAGCTAGCGGCTGCTTTTCGCGACCACCAGATCGATGCCGTCATGCACTTCGCGGCCTTTGCTTATGTCGGCGAGTCAGTTTCCGACCCCGCGAAGTATTACCAGAACAATGTTGTTGGGACGCTCTCACTGCTAGAAGCAATGCGGGCGACCAACGTCAAGAAAATCGTCTTCTCCAGCACATGTGCGACTTACGGAATCCCTGAGATTGTCCCAATCACCGAGGCTGAAAAACAAGCGCCAATCAACCCTTACGGTTTTACCAAACTCGTCATCGAGCACGCCCTGAAGGACTACGCAGCCGCTTACGGTTTCGGCTATGCCGCGCTCCGCTACTTCAATGCCTCGGGTGCTGCCGATGATGGATCGATTGGTGAAGATCATTCGCCCGAGACGCATTTGATTCCACTGGTCCTCGATGTTGCCCTGGGGAAACGCGAGGAGATCAAGATCTTCGGCGACGACTACGACACGCCCGACGGGACTTGCATCCGCGATTACATTCACGTGGACGATCTGGCGACCGCACACATCGCCGCGCTCCAGCGGCTAGAACCTGGTAAAGGGCTTTGCTTGAACCTGGGCACTGGAGAAGGAGCCAGCGTGAAGGAAGTGATCGACGCCTGCCGCGAAGTAACAGGACATGAGATCCCCGCTACAACGGTCGATCGCCGCCCAGGGGACCCTGACAGGCTTGTCGCCGACGCACGTCTCGCTCGTAAGACCCTCGACTGGGAGCCCAAGTATGTCGGCATCAAGCCGATTGTGCAGTCCGCCTGGGAGTGGCATCGCGACCATCCGAACGGGTTTGAGCAATAGGGTCGCAACGCTTCGAACTTCTAGCCCGAAGCTCCGAAATGCTCTTCCCTGCACGAACATCAATTGCTTTGGCGTCTGCGGTGACCTTCAGGACGGTTTCGCCGGCTGCTCCCGCAACAAAGATTCGCCCAACAGGCCGAAAGCCAACGCGTTGGTGATTCTCTAATTCCTTTTTGTCATTCCATTCCGCCGTCGAAAGCAGCGTATTGATTCCTCGGCTGTTGAATGTTCGCAAAGCATGCTGCTGAATCAACCCAATGAGTCCACGAGCTTGAAATTTCGGGTGGGTGAAGCCTTTATAGAGAAAAACCATGCTTCTTGGATAAGTCAGCGCTACGCCTGAAGCATCATCCGCTCCGCGGTTGAGTTTCGCGGCCACTCCTTCAAAAGCATACCAAGCATAAGCGGCGAGCTGATTATCGACGAATGCAGCTAAGCATTCATGACTGGCCCTCCGCAGACGGTCAGCATCTTCTGCGGCAAGTTGGTAGTCGGGCAACAGGCTATGCGAGCGAACGTCTTGTTCCGAGAGTCGTCGCAGAGCAACGTCGCCAGGCGTTCGCTTGGCTCTGAGATCCTTCGCCTCCAGGGTCATCAACCAAGTAATGTCAAGCGTGACAAACTTTTGCAAGCTCTTGTAGAGAAGAGATATTGGCTGTGGAGGCGGCAGCATCGCTTAAAGTCCGACCGGCTGAAAAGACCGCAGGGAACGCTTTCAGGGCGTTCCCTGCGAGAAACTTGAGAAAACCAAACGCCGAGCGTCATCTCAGCTGGCCACTGGCTCCAACTCTTCGTGAGGAGCAACCACAGCATGCTCTTGACCTTCGAGAATCCGGTACCCGTGCGGAGCGTTCGCATCGACCACGAAGCTCTTCGGATAAACGAATTGTTCCTTTTCTTTGCCAGCGAATTTGTCCGCGTAGCGGAAGGCACGCGCTAACCACTGCTTGCTGTGGGCGATCGGTCCGTCGACTTCGATACTCCTCGGCGTCACGCCAAAGCTCTTGCGAAGGTGATAGTTCGCGTTGTGAACGTTCAATCGACGACGGGCACGGGCATTCTTATGCTCAGTCGAGAGCGAAACGTTCAACCCCTCCAAGTTCCTCACACGATGCGGCGTCAGTTGAGGCCACGTGATCAGTTCGCCAGGCTTGGCATCGAAAACCAAAGCGTAGCGATCGTAGTCCGTACTGTAAGGGACATCCTCAGACCATTCGCCTGAGCAAACCTTCTCTAGCACTTCGATGGAGGCAAATCGCGTATCAAACGGAGGATAGACCCAAACACGCTTCGAACCACGGATATGCCAGAGCATGTTTACTGGCATATCGACGTGGTAGGGAACCCAAGCCGTTGGCGAGGAAAGCAAGAGATTCGCTGTGCGATTCTCCGCTTTGAAGCCTGACTTGTTCTGTTCGATCTCGTCGTACATCGAATGAATGGCTGCAGCGTGCTCAGGATGGAAATCCAACAGCCGACGAATGTTCACCCAGAGCTGGCCGCTCTTGAGGAGTTCTACCAACTCTGCCCCAGACTCACCATCACGATGTCCCTCACGCCAATCAAAGACGTTCGGGTCAACGCCCATCGTGCTGACACCAAGATGTTCGGGGGGATGCGAGTCGATTATTTCCGCCAATGCTTCGTCGGAAAACAAACCTGTTTCTTCCAGCTTGTGCCGAGCGACCAACACGCCCTCTTCAACCGTGTCGAAAGTTTTCTGTGTCCAGTTTTCAAGTAGCGATTGATTGTTCGATGGGGTCGACATGGGCGGTCCTCACAGGAGAAAGATAAAGTCGCCGCGAAAGGGTACGAATGCTACCCGTCGCGGTCGGTACTGGCAGGGTTTACCGCAAGGCCCATGCCAGTTCACAGTTTTCCCGCAGAAAGCGGTCGAAACAGGCAAGCAAGGAGCGGGCCCTTGCCTGATTAGTGTGAGAAACCAAACACGATGATGCCGAAACGCGACAACAAACGTCCTTGTCACACAGCAGCCTAAGCTCGTTCGGCGAAGAACTTCCGCAGCGTCTCTTCTTTCGGCGGCGACGTAATCAGCGAAACGCCCACGAGGGCTGCTGCGGAGGCTAGGAAGATGCCTGCCACTGGCATCACTTCATAGCCAAACAGATCGATCGCGTAGCTGCGGTTCTTTCCATAGCCTGACTCGCGGAACAGGTAAAACCAAGCCGCGATGGTGGCGATAACGCAAGCGTACGCCCCCGGTTTGGTTAGCCCACGCCAGTAGACAGCCGCCAGGACGAGGGGAAACAGGCTTGCAAATCCGCTGAAGCACCACACGCCCAGCGTAAAGACGCTTTTCGCTTCGTAGAGGCTGAACCAGTAGGTCAATGCAACAATGGCGATGATAAACCCGCGAGTGAGCATCACTTCCTGACGGTCGGTGAAGCGGCCTTTGCCTCCATAGTGGGTCGCAATGTCGTTAGTGAACATGGTGCCAATGCAAAGAAACTGACTGTCGAGCGAAGACATGATCGCCGCTAAAATCCCAGCGGTTAATAATCCGCCAAGCAGAGGCGAGGTGAGGCTCTTCACCAGTACCGTGAGCACCGCATTGGGATTCTTGGGGATCGGCACATTGGCAGGAATCAAGTCCGTGGTCGCCCAGACACCAATCAGCACGCAAGGCACCCAAACGATCATGATGAACAGCGGATGCGCGACGACTGAAAGGCGGAAACTCTTGGCGCTCTTGGCAGTCAACCAATGCTGGAATAAGTGCGGGAACATCCCTACAGAGAGCGGAATCAAGAGATAGCTAAAGAACTTGGTCTTCGACATTTCCATCCGCGTGGCCTTCTCGGGCGGAATCGCTTCGCCCAGCTTGCGGAGGTTCGCCAGCAGCGACTCCTCGCCACCGAGCCGATTAGCAATCACACAAAACGTGACTACTCCAAGCACCATAAACACGATCGTTTGAAACGCATTCGCCCAGGCAGTGCCGCGCATCCCGCCGAAAAACACATAACTAAGCACGACACAGCAGACGACTAGAGAGCCGAGGTACTTCGGCACGCCAAAACTGGTTGCCGGAGAATCGGTCTTGAAAGCCTCAACATCAGGAAAAGCACCGGCGGTCATTGTCTGAATCACCGTTCCACTGCCCATGACGCCGATCAGCAAATAAGGAATCACCAAGGAAACAAGGATCGGAAATAGGAGCAATCCAATTAAGTCGCTATCCAGTCGGTCACGGAAAAACTGAATTTGAGTCGCGTAACCATATCTCTTCCCAAACGACCAGAGCCGAATGCCGACCACGAAGAAGCAAAGCGAATGGATAATGCCGCTGGAGGAAGCCAACATTCCGTACACGCCGACGCCTTCCTTAAACGCTTCGCCCGTCGAACCAAGTAGAGCGAAGGCGGTCATCGTTGTGCCGAAGATGCTCATCAGCAGCAAGAACGGCCCAATCGAGTGGCTTGCCAACTGGTAGTCACTCTTCGTGCCCGTGAACATGCGACTGGCAAAGAAGCCAAGGCCCACAAGCAGGCAGAGATAACCGAGAATGATCCAGAATTGTGTCAGCCCTGAGGGCGGAGTCTTGGCAGCTTCTGCCGCTATCAACAAAGGCAAGTTCATGAGGGGCTCCCCCCCTCGTTACCGTTCTCTTCATCGAGCTGCTTTGGCCAACAAAAAAGTACCACGAGCAGCCAAGTCGTCGCAGCCGCGACCGAGATGCAGGCGTGGTAGAAGAGCCCCTTTGGGATAAAACCAAACACAAGGGTGCCGTCCTCCCAGTTCCAATCGTCTTGATGCAGAACAATCAGCAGGAGGACTAATGGCCAGATGAAACGAAGCATAGCAAGCCTGGGTAGAGAGTCGGTCAGTCGACGAAGGCTTGATTTTAGCTAGCTCAGTTTCAAAAGAGAACCGCAAACCTTAAGCGCGTTGTGCTGCCAGCCAGGGCTCGAGGTCGTCGAAGATCTTGCCTTCACGCCCATCAAAGACTCGACCGATTAATAGATCAACCAGCTCTTCCTGATGTTGAGGATGCTCAGCGATGAACTTCCCGACGCGAAATTCAGGTGAGTAGAAGGCGTAGACCAACTTGCGAATCAATGCGGTCTGCTGATTGAATTGCCCAACCCAACGCCCCAGAGCTTCCCCTGATATATCGCCCGTTTGCAATGCTTCGATGACACAATCGGCGGCTTGTTCGGCAGATTTCAACGCAAAGTAAACGCCTGAGGAGTACACAGGATCAATAAACCCCCAGGCATCTCCTACCAAGACCCAGCCATCGCCCGCAGACTGCTCTGTGGTGTAAGAAAATTCCTTCGCGGCAACCAGTTCGTCGGTAGGCTCAGCATCGCGTAGCCGTTCTACGACGCCGGGGCACTTCGCCAATTCCTCCTGCCATGTTTTCTCGAAATCGCCACGTCCTTTGAGAAGGTACTCTCGATCACCGACCACTCCAACGCTGACGATGTCGTTGGCCTGCGGAATGTACCAGAACCAAGCAGTCTGGTCTTCATTCTGCAAGATGATTGTTTTCACTCCGCCACCCGACTCATCCCGCTCGCCGCCGCGATAGTGCTTCCAGAGCGATGCCTTCTTCAGCTTTGGATTGATCGTTCGACCGCCGATACGAGAACCGAGAATTGCCTGCTGTCCGGTGGCATCGACAACTACCTTGGCTTTGACCTCTTGGGACTTCAAGCTGCCGTCCAGATCCTTAAACTGAAGCTTGGCACCGACGGCACGCTTATTGCCCGAGGAGGTTTCTTCGAGCAGAACTTCTACGACTCGGACCTCTTGCTGGACTTCGGCACCGTTCTCCGCGGCGTTCTCAAAAAGCATTTGGTCGAATTCAGCACGATCGACATGCCAGGTTTCGCTTGATTCGTGATCATCATGTGATCGAAAGAAGAAGGGGGCCGACTCTTTGCCGGTGTTATTGACGAACTGGACGCCCACTTTCTTGGCGTAGCCTGAACGCTTGAGCTTTTCCAGCATTCCTAACCGTTCAAAGGTCCAATACGTCTCCGGCATGAGAGATTCGCCCACGTGGGGTCGTGGAAATTTCTCTCGCTCCACGAGGAGTGTTTTGAACCCAGCTTGGGCAATCAAGGTTGCGGCAGTTGAACCAGCCGGCCCACCACCCATGACAAGGCAGTCGTATTGGGAGTCGAAACTCACTGTGTCACAATCTCCAGAAGTTCAACGGCAGGGATGCCATCGACCAGGATGCGTGCCGAACGCCCGTAAACGGTCGATAGCTCGGGATTCTGGAGCTTTAACCGCAATGTCGCCGACGGTTTCACTTTCCAAAGTGCACAGAGCTCAACCTCGCGCAAGACGTGATGGCGAATAAGAATCCGGCCTAGCGGCAAGGCTTGCGATTCGATTTCCATACGAACGATCTCAGGGAGCCCTGCCAGATCGATTCGCATGATACCGTACTGAACGATCCCGCCATCGCGCTGGCGTGCCAGGAGGATTTCTCTTGCGTAGATATTGCCGTCGCGGTGCTCACGTAGGACACGCACGTCAACCAGGCTATTGTGCCATGCTTCGACCGTTACCGTCATATGGTCGTCATGGTCGAGCAACGACGGAAACGGAGCCGGCATCTCTTCGCCGGTACTTGGGCTGAACTCTCCCAGTGCATCAGGAGAATCGTAAAACAGTTCTACCAGTGAGGCGAAGTCGGCTGCCATTTCTTCTTGAACTCGACGAAAGTAGGAAGGGCACTACGAGACAATCATCGTAGGCTGGACGATCGTTGGTTCCGGGTCAGCGGGGCGTTCCAAGACCGTGTCGATCAAGTAATAGAGCAACCGCCGTAATGGTTCCGGCTCAATCTCGTCAGCCAATTGTTCGGCTCGAACCTGATACTTATCGACAAGCTGGTTGGCTTTCTCGAAAACACCGGCTTCGGAATAAAGTCGGCGGATTTCCTGGACTCGGGTACGCTCCTCAAGTGAAGCGTCTTCTGCGTATCGCGTCAGCTCGGTTTGTTTTTCTGGACTCAGAGTTTCGCAGGCCAACGCCCACAATAAAGTTGGCCGCCCTCCTAGGGCGTCCAACCCGGCAGCCAATTTGTTGTCGTCGTCACCACGCCAATCCTTCAAGTCGTTCAAGATCTGGAACGCCACGCCCAAGTGCTTTGCCAACTGCTTGAGTGGTTGTTCCAGATTGTCCAGCGGTTGTGCACAGCGAACCCCGCACAGCAATGCCGCTTCGAACGCCGGGGCGGTCTTTAAGGCATAGATCTTCAAGGCGTCCAACGGTGTGAGCTGTTTCTTGGAATTGTCACGCCACAGAAGTTCGGCGCCTTGCCCTTCACTTAGCCTGAGGTGTGCATCCGCTAGTCGGTCGAGCAGATCGGCACACTTCTCCCCACCGAGGTCCGCTGCTTCACGACTGACAAGCCGGTAGCCAAGCCCGATCAGATAATCGCCCACGTTGATCGCAGTAGCGTCGCCATATTGGCGGTGCAGTGTTGGTTCACCGTAGCGGTGGGCGTCGTTGTCCTGAATATCGTCATGAACAAGCGAAGCCTTGTGGAAGGTTTCGATTGAAAGTGCGACGCTCTTAACGAACTTGGGAATTTCCGCGACCGCCTCAGCTCCCTCGGCGGTTGTCGCCCTACCTCCGGTCAAAGCATCGTAGGCGGCTAGAGTGATAAAGGGCCGAGCATACTTGCCACCACGGGCGAGAAAGTCTTGCGCAATGGCCTCAGTCGCTGCCACCGGATCGAGCCCTCCGACGCCCTCGCCGTTCATCTCTGCCAATGAGGGTCCACTACGAACTCGTGGCACGAGCGTCTTCAATGCGTCCTGCTCGAACATTCCGCTCGCAGCGCGCAACAAGTGCAAGTAAGTGTTCGTCTGTGCCGTTGAAGATTCTTTCTGAAGTCCAATTAGTTCGGTCACCCATGGCTCATCAACCGACGTGTTTCGGCAGTCGCTGGAGAGTAGCGGCACTGCCATGCAGGGAATGCCGGCCAGCAATACCTTATCGATCGCTTTCTCAAGCACATTCAAACAGGCGACACCAACAATCGCATCAACATAACCGCTGACGATGATCTTCATTACGATCGGCGAACCTTCGGCCACCAGAACTTTGTAGCCCAAATCTTCAGCCTGAGTACGAAAGTCTGCAATGCTACACGCGCCACACGTTTTGCAAGCGAGACCAAACTCGTCGTAATCCGCGGGGCAACCTTCAGCATGCTTGAGGCAGTGCGGAAGGAGAAACAGACGACGAGACGGCGGCACTGCGGCGACTTGGTCCCGCCAGAATTCGCTAGAGAGCATCACCATCGTCCAACCAAGATAGCCTTCGGGCTGACCTTGATCCTTGAGCAGCTCGCGGGCAATCTGCTCCATCTCATCTTTGGTGAGCGGCGTACTCTTCTCGAGCTTCGCAGCCGTCTGCTGGCAGACCTCGCGGAGCTGCTCGCGAAGTTCTAGCGTAGGTGGAACGTCTTTGAGATGGCTCGTGCGACGACGCTTCTTGCGTGGTGCAGCGTCGACTGCCGATGACGCATCCGATGGCACAGTTTCAGTCGACACGGGCTATTAGCTTTCCGAGCGCAAGTGACTTCTAGCTTTGTTGATTTCGCCGCTGGGCACCATCAGCACTTCACAACTTTGTAGTCAACTAGACAGCGGCAACTAATGCGGATGTTGCTGCCTTGTCCAACAACTGCCGAGCTCGACGTAGTGCTTGCGTTGCGAATATCTGCGGGTACAACTCTTCATGGTACCAAAGCTTGGCGAAATAGAAACCGATGGTCGCAGGTTCCGTGTGCCGTCCTGACTCCACTGCATCGCACAGCCACTGGACGCCCTGCTGCACACTCTGAGCGATTTTCGCGTCCTGCTCAGCCCAAGGCAGCAAAGCCTCGACTGCTAAAGCGGTTTCCTCGACGCTACAAACTGCTTGGCCATCTTCCTTAGGGTGCGACTTGGTAACACGCTTCTGCTCGACATCCGCTACGCCCCATCCGCCACAGGCGTGCTGGACCTTCGCAAGCCAATTGACGCCTTTGAGGTATGCCGCCTTCAAGTCCACGCCCTCGCCGGCGAAACCGCAAGCGTCGAGCTTGAGCGATTCTAGGGCTATGAGTGCTTTAGAGGTGCCGTAGACGGGGTTCGATTCGTCGGGCTGCAGTTGGTTGCCAAACCACAAAGGGTTCCAACGACCGTCTTCCTGCTGCTGATTGATCAGAAAAGCCGTTGCCGACTTCAAAGCAGCCTCGACTCGCTCAATCCTAACGCTGGTTTGAAGCAACGGTTGCCAGCTAACGAAAGCTCGAACCGCGTGAGCAGTAATATCCGTGCTGCTACGGTCGAAAGGCAACTTACCCCAACCGCGGCAGAAGGTAGGCATCCCGCCGTCGGTATTCTGCAGGTCAAGTAACCAGTCGACGCCCGCGGACGCTGCTTTTTGTATCTCTGCCCGACGAACTTCGGGGTGCTTCTGATGAAAGGCCGCCAATGCCAACAAGGCAGCCGAAGTGTCATCCGCATCGGGCACACCGCCAGACAAATCTGTCCAGGCCCAGCCGCCGGGGGCTGCGCCCGTGTAGGGATGCCTCTCTTTCAGTTGGCAATCGAACAACCAATCGAGCGTGGCCAACTCCGCGTCGCTGGGAGCCGCGTCGTGAGAGTCGTGGTAAAGATCGCCGTCGTCGACATTGGTGTCGAACTCCCAGCCGAGCGCACTAATCGCTTGGGACGTGTTCCATGTGGCCAGATTGGTATCGATCGGCCAACTGCCATCGCTGCGGATCGAAGAGAGCAGAAACTCGACTCCCATCCGGACCACTTCGGAATCTGCCTGCCCAATGCTGGCGAGACTCATCACCACGAAGCTAGTCAATGGGGTCGCCTCCAAGAAGCCGCCGCTACGAGGCTGCATTTTCTCTAAGACTTCCAGCGTTTTCTGCTTCGTGCGGTTACGTATCCATCGAGCAAGAGGATTCCATGAAGGTCGGTGATGATGCCGGGCTTGGCCAATTGCTACCAAGGCAGGAATCGCATAGCTCACCACCGGCAAGCCGAGTTTGTGGTACCAGCTTTGGGGCAGAGCGGCAAACTCGAAGGGCAATTGCGGGACTTTCTTCCAGGGAATCAGTCCGGCTAACGCACAGTTGGTAAGGATCGGCACGGCAAACGTCTTATCGCGACCGTAACGCTCGCGCAAGCCACGAATGCCTCCCTGCTTCTTGATGTACTGTTCGGCCCGTTCCATTAAGTCCGAATATTTCGCAGGAACACCAGTCAACTGGAACGCTGCCTCGACAAGCATCGTGGCGGAAATATTCGAGGGTCCCTCGTCCGTATCGCCCCAGCCACCATCCTCGTTCTGGTGCTTCGCCAGATAACTAAGACTTTGCGTGAGTAGTTCGCTCAACTCGTTCCGCATCATCACGCCAGTTAGCCAGCCCTGATCGGTCTTCCCTTCCAGGCGCTGGTCGTCATCTACGTGCTGTTCTGCGAGCGCAAGCGCACTGACAGCCGTTGCCGTAGCCAACGGTGAACTCGAGAGGCGGCCTTCGAACACACCGCGTGAATTGCGAGCAGCCAGCAGCGTTTGTCTGGCCGTTTGAAGGGCGGCGTCAATCCGCTGAGCATCGGAGGATGCGGCGGAGAAGCCAACCGTGGTAGAACTCATACGAGCCAAAAGGCTCCGGGGTGAGGTGAACTGGGCTGAATTCGTTCAATTCAGTCGAGGTGCAATGATATTCACCGATCACAGGATTGTCGAGCGACGGATTCGCGCACGTGACGCAAGTCGCTTAATCACAAAGGTTTACAACTTGGATTGCTGGCTTTTCGGGCAGCAATCCAAGTCGCTTCGGATGCAATCCTCGTTTCTCGATAGCTAGCGAGGCCTATTCGCCCCGAGCTCGTCCCTCAGGCCGCTCTCGCCCACCAGCCCCGCGTTCGCCCCCAGGACCGCGACGGCGTCCACGCATGTCTTGCATGGCTGCGCTAAGTTCTTCAGCACTGATCGCACCGTCGCCGTTAGTGTCTTTGCCTTGGAGCATCTGGCGCATTCGCTCGGGAACTTCGTCCGGGGTCAACTGCCCGTCGCCGTTGGCGTCGGTCCGCTGCATCATTTGCTCGACCATCTGCGGACCGCCGCGCTCCCCACCAGGACCACCGCGGAATCCACGCCCCCGGCGTCCACCTTGAGCTTCGGCAATGGCTAGTAGTTCCTCTTCGTCGATGGCTTTGTCGCCGTTGGTGTCGCCACCCTGCAGCATGGGCATCAGTTGTTCGGGAACTTCGTTAGGCGTGAGCTTCTTGTCACCATTCGCATCGTTCTCCATGAGTCGAGCGACAAATGCCTCGGGGCCACCGCCGCGTCGCTCACCGCCCGGCCCCTCTTCGCCAGGACTTCCAGGACCACGCGGCGGAGTCGCTTCCGCAAGGGTGATCTTGCCGTCTTTATCGGCGTCAAGCTTCTTCAGTGCAGCTGCTGCTTTCCGAAGTTCGACGGCGGATATCTCACCGTCGTTGTTGAGATCAATTGCCTCGAACAGCAGATTCTGTGGTCGCCCCCGATCGCGGAAACTGCCAGGCCCCCCACGCCGGCCTTGCACCTCACGACCCGCCACGTCAGCGTCACCTGACGAGCGTTCAAATCCGCCGCGTCTTTCAGGCTGGGCAAGCGAGTTGTCGACAGTGAGGACCAGAATTGACAGACCGGCTACGACAGCGACGGTGATACGATGCATGATTTTGCTCCGAAGAAGCAGGAAAGGGGAGTTGGCCGTGGCTATGTGTGTGACCACCCGAATTCTAACCCGCTGCTTTCGAGGGCGTTCCGTGAATTCTCACGAAAAGAGAGAATTTCGCAGAACTGATCGACCCGTTGACAGCACGCAGGTAAGACAGCATTCCCACCTGCGAAGGCTGAGCGAAGCGGGATTGTAGATTTAGCAATGCGCCGTCTTAAGCTCCGGGCAGTCCAACCAACCCACCAATCATTGGCATTTCAGTCGTATTCTCAGGAGCAAACTCTCCGGCGATGCGAAGACCAAACTGATCGCTCAGCTGCTGATTTGTTAGCCCTACATACTGAGTCGGTATATGTGGGAGTGCCTCTGGGAAAGGAACCGAACTCGGACGTTGCTGGCCGAAGTAAGCCTTTTGGTTGTCGAAGGATCCGTAGTTTAGCGTCACGCTATTGCTTGAGAACAAGTATGAGATTGAGTCATGATTCGGAACAGTATCGAACCTCAAACGAACCTCGGTTTGTTCTTTTTGCCCCAGGATTTCCGGAGCAATCTCACCGAATTCCGGATTACCTTGCACAATCACTTCTCGACCGGATCTGCTACTTGGGCCGATTACGATCGCATCGATCGCCTCAAAATAGCCCCCGTCGACGATGGAAGTTCCACGTCGAGCCACATCAATTCCTCGGTAGTAACCGGTGATGTGGAGATCTTCATAGGTGATTCCCTGGGTAACGATGTTCTCGCTCACCCCGTTGCCGTAGTAATCTTCCGTCACTTCTCTTGCAATGTGGAGATTCCTCAACACGACCTGTTGCGAGTAAGGAAGATGCACTCCCGTCTCATTGTTCCAGAATTGAGAATCTTGGATGACGCTCTGGAAGTCATGAGTCGCGTTACGCAAGTGGTAGCGAACCGTCAGGCCTCGGGAAGATGAGTAGCCTTGGTTGCCCCGGAACTCAAGCACGGGTACATGATCGGTAATGATCGAGTCGGCCTCTCCCGCGATGTAGGGATATTCGAGCCCCTCGGCCGGAAATTCAGCCGGGTCACCCGGGAAACCGAATCCTTCCGAATAGTAGAAAAAGGCACTTCCGTGGGCATCGGCCGCGACGTTATCAACGACACGTATCGCTGACCCTTGGAACCAGAAACCATCGCCACCGTGTCCAAAGTCTTGCTCTCTTCTTCTTGAGTCGGCTCGTTCATCCGTTCCATCAATATTAATCGCGATGTTTCCAACAAAGCTGCCAATCTCATCGCCAACTTCAGTTGTGAATCCGGCTCCGGTGATGTCATAAGCGACGTTGTCAGTGAAATCGACGTAGCTACTGTGATTGACGTAGCCCCAGCCGACGTTGTCTGTCACGACACTTCCGTGGACCTGACTGGCAGGCGAATCAGCCAGCACCCCGTTTCGGTGGAAATGTATCGCATAACGGGCACGATTATTGGTGCCAGTCCCAGCTTCCAGGTTCCAACTCGCGTCAACGACCGCATCGTTCACTGTGACGAGTTTGTCCGTTCGACCGAGCTTGTCAAACGTTGCGTAGCTGACTTTCACATCACGATTGTGCATGAACATCGTATGGCCACGGCGGTCCGCAGCCTCTGCTTCCGATGTCAATACGATGTTGCGAGTAAGGTTCGCCACATGCACGCCGCCAGTGGTGGTCGGCAAGGCATGGTCATAGTCGAGAGGTTCCACAAAGACCGTATTGCCAACGATCAAGAGGATGGTCCGTTGCTCGCTCTGCGACTCTTCATTGACACTTCCTGCGATGACGATCTGGTCTCCAGCTTTCCAACCGACGGGCACACTTTGCAGCGTTATCGAAGTCGCTCCAGCCGTGAGTGCCCCAGTTGCTCGAACGTGTGCTGTTCTTTCCGCGCCGTGAATTTCAACGGCACCGTGAGTGATCAAGCCCCGACTTATGCCGAAAGGATCCCAATTGCGATCGATTGTACCGTTATCAGTAAACACAAGCTTTGCTGTCACGTGCTCCTGCACAGGCTCAGCGGCAGTTCCCATCTGGAAGCGCCCCATTTCTGAAACGACAATCGTATCGGCGCGGAGTTCGCTATTCCCATCCGCTGAGAAACTCAGGGTTCCATCAACACGTATCGTCGTTACCTCTGCAGAGATCGCCCGATCGACATTGAGTTCTATGCCAACGGGAACCAAAATACGCGCGCCGTCACCCGGCATCTGCTCATCTTTCCAGGTGCTTGGATCCGACCAATCGCCACTTTCAGCGACGGTATGGGTGACTTGGTCATACCGAACGAGTTCGAAGAGCGCGAGATGCTCAAGTCGCTTGCTTGGCTCGGAGGCATGTGGGATCACTGTATGCAGGACGTCCTCGTCATTAAGATCTCCCAAGTTGTCGAGAGAATCGATGAGGGCGAATCCCTCGACCACCGGCGGATGGTCGATGATCGTACCGCCGTGGCTGTGACCGCCGTCATGAGTATGGCTATGACTTGAGTGATCGTGATTAGGCGAGTCATGTGGAATCGAAGATCCGAACGGATCGTAGGTAGCATGGATTCCCGGAAGAAGAATCCAGTCGCTTTCTGTGCCGCCGAAAACTTGATCCACGACGTGATCGTCGACCACTGAAACGTTCATTTGCAACGCCAGTGTTTCGGAATCCTGGATATCGTTGATCCGGCGGGCGAACGAGGCAGTACTGCCCCAGATCGCATGGAGATTACTTAAAGCGGAGTGATTGTGCGTTATTTCCGTCCCAACTAGCAGGTCTTCGCCTGCCCCGCCGGTTAATCGATCGATCTGGCCTCCGCCGATCAAGACATCCTGACCCGCGCTCCCTAGTAACTCGTCTTCTCCTTGCCCGCCTGACATTAGGTCGTTGCCCAGGTCACCACTGAGTAGGTCGGCCCCCTCGTCTCCAAGAATTAAGTCGTCGCCATCTTCGCCAAAGAGTAGGTCATCACCAGTCCCGCCAAACAGTGAGTCGTTTCCTTCAGAGCCGTAGAGCGCATCATTTCCTTCCTGCCCCGAGAGACTGTCGTTTCCCACTCCAGCAGTTAGGAAATCATTTCCCGATCCACCATCCAACTGGTCATCTTGATTTCCTCCATTCAAGTAGTCGTCACCTGTTCCGCCAAACAATTGATCGGCACCGTCTTCTCCACGTAGCTGATCATTGCCGTCATCTCCGATCAACAAGTCATCACCATGTTCGCCATAGATTTTGTCATCACCTGGTCCCCCGTGAAGAGCATCGTTTCCTTCTGCCCCATACAGAACATCCGATCCGTCTTGACCATTTAAGTTGTCGTTCCCCACTCCAGCAGTTAGGAAATCATCTCCTAAACCACCATCCAACTCGTCGTCCTGGTCGCCGCCACTCAAGTAGTCGTCTCCAGTTCCGCCAAATAATCGATCAGCACCATCTTCACCATACAGCTGATCGTTGCCCTCATTACCCAGCAAAGTGTCTGCACCCTCTTCGCCGCGTAGATTATCGTCATGATCTCCGCCTGCCAGCGTATCGTTACCAAAGCCACCGAACAGGCTGTCGACGTCGGCCCCACCATAAAGGGAATCATCTCCCTGGCCGCCAAGAAGAAAGTCGCTACCGGTTCCCCCGCTGAGATAGTCGCTACCAGTACCGCCGTTGATGTAGTCATCTCCTGCCGCGCCAAGCAGAATGTCCGAATCCTCATCTCCGTAGAGTCGGTCCGCTCCTGCGTCTGCCAACAAAAGGTCATTGCCGGCAGAGCCCCGCAAAAGGTCGTCCCCGAGTCCCCCGTGAATTTGGTCCGAGCCGTCCCCTCCCTCTAAGGTATCATTCCCAGAACCGCCTTCGAGGATGTCGTTTCCATCGTTGCCGTAGGCGTTATCAGCTCCCTCACCTCCTATGAGATGGTCATCCCCTAAGCCCCCTTGAAGATAGTCATTACCATCTTCTCCAGTTAGACGATCGTCGTCCTGATCACCGTAGAGTCTGTCATCACCTGTGCCTCCTGACAATTCGTCGTCTCCATTGCCACCGTTGAGCCTATCGTTGTTTTCACCTCCAACAAGACGATCGTTACCGTCATGTCCATTCAGGAGATCGTCTCCCTCCCCGCCCTCTAGCTGGTCATTCCCCGACCCGCCCCCTAGCAAGTCTTCTCCCGAACCGCCAATCAGGTAATCGTCTTCCGTACCGCCGTTGAGAACATCGTTTCCTGCGTCACCAATTAAAATGTCTGCTCCTTGAGCACCGTCAAGTTGGTCGTTCCCTGCGTGACCTTCGATGATGTCATGCCCCGTATCTCCCCAGAGCGCGTCGTCCCCGTCGCCTCCCTCCAGTCGATCGTTGCCTGCATGTCCGTAGATGCGATCGTTCCCCGCTTGGCCAGAGATCCAATCGTCTCCGACGTTCCCCGAGAGGAAGTCATCTCCCGCTTCACCAAAAAGAATGTCGTTGCCCACACCGCCACGAAGCACATCATCTCCTCCGCCCCCTAGCAAAATGTCGTCCCCTTCGTCTCCGTTGAGGACGTCAACTCCTGTGCTGCTCTGCAAATAATCGTTTCCGGCATTGCCAAATGCGAGCACGTTTAGGCTAGTGAGATTAGTGAACGAGTCGTCGCCACCGTTGCCGTAAAAAACAATCGAGCTAACCGATGTCGTATCGAAGCTTACTTCCGAAAGCTGCCCATCGTGGTGGAAGCTTACATCGATGATTCCTGGAATCGATTCAGAAACAACCGCTGTATCGGCGACATCCGAGCCAACGAAAGTCAGCTTCGACGTGTTCGAATTGAGATAGACTTGGCTAACACTCAGCAGACGACGCTCTTCGAGAGATTCGATACGGAGTCCGCGGTTTATGACTGTGCCGCGACAATGGTCCCTCTTCGACCGATTGCGGTAGAGGTGATCTAAGAACTGCTGCCAGCGTGCTGAATAGAGTGCCATCGAAATCCACCTTGAATGCGACTAGCTAATGACAAGAACTTGCGAGGAGAAGAGCTGTTCATTTCGCCGGAAGTGCATGTGCCCAGTGCGAAGTCTGTCTACTTTTTTGGTTACGAAAACGCACCCAATGCGCGCAGAGTTGCCGCATTGAGTGTTGTGCCGCTATGGCACCGTGTGCCCCAGTTAATCTGGGTGTCCCGTCTTGCCTCGTGCCACCGGCCTAGCGTGTCCCCCTGGGCCTTGCTGAATACAGTTGTGGCGGTGCTACTTTTCTTGGAGATGCCTGTTCCGTGAGGCCTCGCTGACCAAGTGGCTAATTAGGATAATCGGCCAAGTCAACTTGGGTAATTAAGCAGAGTTTTCCGCCCGGGTAAAGACTGGACCTGGGTATTTGCGGCAATTGGTGAATCAAACCACCCATTAGGGCTAAAATGGGTAACTCTGTTACAGCAACGGAAACCTAAGCCAATCAAGCAGATAGGTCCGATGGAGCACAAAGTTACTCTGTCAGCTCCAGCTAGCGAGGGAAGATTTTTATCTTGATTGAGAAAACTGGAGGAAAATTGTGCGCTCGACTCCCCAAACTCCTGTCACTCGTGATGGTGTCTTGGTGTGTGATGGCAGTTTCACACGAAACTGGCCATCTCCTGGGCGGCTGGATCGGCGGCAGCACGCTCCTGAAATGCGACCTCGCACCTTGGCGGCTTCCTTACAGCATCCATAACCCAGATCCAAATCCTGCGCTAACCCTTTGGTCAGGTCCGCTAGTGGGAGTTGGCTTACCGGCCCTGTTGGCGTTTGCGATTGGCCGTTGGTGGACTTGGTTTATTGCAGACTTCTGCATCCTTGCAAACGGAACCTACCTAGCACTTGCCGCACTGTCTGGCGATCCCCTTCTGGATACCCCTAGGATGATCGCTGCCGGTATTCATCCAACTTGGATTGCCTCGTTTTGCCTAATCACAATCTCTGTGGGATACTTTCGTTTTCGAAGAGATATCCTGACTGTTCTCAAAGGAAAGCGGCTTTCTGACTTGCCGAAGCATTAGTAGAAAACCATTCATTAAGGATGCTGGTGTGAGAAAAATCACCCGGATTTAGAGAAATCGCTACAATCGATTAGATACTATCAGACGTATTCTGCCCGCGGACCAAGCTTCACTGATAAATCACAAACGCAAGTGGATCATCACTCTACCCAAGACAATTCTCCGAGCCCATGTATCTCCGCTACGCCAAACGCCTGCTCACTGAAACCGATAAGCGGCTGCTCTGGAAGCTGGGTTGGAACTTTGCCTTCAAGGGCGCGCGCGCGATCCAGAAACATAAGCAGCGTTTGAAGCGGGGAGAGTTCTTTCCACCTTTTCTTTATATCTCAATCATCAATAGTTGCAATTTGCGCTGCCAAGGGTGCTGGGTGGATGTGGCTGCCAAACAGGAACGCATTGAGATCGATGCGCTCTCGAAAGTTATCACTGAAGCGAACGAACAAGGGAACTACTTCTTCGGCATCGTCGGTGGCGAACCGTTTATGCATCCCGACATTTTGAAAATCTTCCGCCAGCATCCGAAGTGCTACTTCCAAGTGTTCACAAACGGGCACTTCATCACCGACGACGTAGCCGCTGAACTTCGCAAGTGCGGCAACGTCACGCCGCTCATCTCGGTCGAAGGAACAGAAATTGTCAGCGATGAGCGCCGCGGCGGAGCGGAAGTGCTCAACAAGACGATGCAGGGCATTCACAACTGCGTGAAGCATAACATCGTGACTGGCGTCTGCACGAGCGTCTGCAAAACGAACCTAGATGACCTGGTAAACGAAGCATGGGTAGACCGCCTGATTGAACTGGGAGTTCTCTACATGTGGTACCACACCTACCGCCCGATGGGTCCCGAGCCAAACGAAGCCTTAGCCCTTTCGCCGGAAGAGCAACTTCGCATCCGTAAGTTCGTCGTCGAGATGCGTGTGAAAAAACCGATTGCGATTGTCGACGCTTACTACGATGGCGAGGGACAAGCACTTTGCCCGGCTGCCACGGGTTTCACCCATCACATCTCGCCTTGGGGAGCGATCGAGCCTTGCCCCATTGTGCAATTCGCTAAGGAAAGCATTTACGATTCGCAACCGCTCGCGGAGACGTTCAACAATTCACAGTACTTGAAGGACTTTCGCGAATTAGCGGCCAGCCAGACCCGTGGCTGCATCGTGCTGGAAAGGCCCGATCTTCTGCACCAATTAAACGTGTTGCACGAAGCCGAGGACACGACCATTCGCAAGACGGCCGCGGCAGAATTGCTAGCGATGTCACCGCGTCCCTCGCAACACAATAAGATAAAGGCCGTGCCCGAGAAAAGCTGGGCGTACCGCTTCGCCAAGAGGCACTTTTTCAATGATTTCGGAGCCTACGATTCCCCACAGAATCCGCTGGAAGCTGCGGCAGTTTCCCAGAAAAACTCCACGGCAACAGAATAAAGTTGCCAAAAACAGTAACAACTGGCAGGCGAATTCGCTGAACTTCCTGTGGCCAATTGCGTATAGATCGCGGTTGGCACAACAGCAGCTAACTAACAGATCAGAGAAGATCGTTCCCGAGAGGAGACTCCCCATGCCGATTAATCAGGTGAAGAAGGTCGCACGCGAAATCCGCCAGCGGTGGACCAGTGACGAACGTATCCGTCGTGCCCGCTTAGCTGAAGCGATGCAGGCCCGTTTTTTACAGCTCGCTGGCGTGAAACTCGCCCCAGTTGTTGCAGAGAAAAAGTAAGCAGCTCCAAGTTTATTTGAAGCCCCAATGAGTTGAATGGCGTTGCCGGTCCAGACCGGCAACGCTTTTTTCTTGCCTGGAACTCAAATTACGTAACAAAGTTGCCATCTTCCGGCCTAAGTTCACTAGCAGCTCGTAAATCATAGGTTCAATGGTAAGATCTGAGAACATTGGTTACAGGGGCTCTTAAACTCATGCTACTGCGCTGCTTTTTCTTTCTTTCTTTTTCTCCAAACAAATAGAGGTGCGCTAATGAAATTTAAAAGGACAGTCTTGAGTCTAATCGCAGGACTATGGCTACTTTACGGCGGATCAACAACGGATGCCGCGGAAGTTGACCTAAGCCTGAATCTTACCTTCAACGATCCGACTGACATCAATTCCGGCGGCACGTGGACGGTTGTTGCAAAAGCGGACGAAAGCGGCATTGCTGGGCTCAGTCTTGACTTTGTTGCAGACAGTCTCAACTTCGAACCCGCTACCGGGTTTCTCACTCCCGCAGGATTTGAAGTCGAGAATTCTGCCGTGTTTGGTTTACGACTGAACATCGTTCAAGGAGATGATCTTTCCGACCCAACTCTGGATGTGGGTGTCGTAGGAGGAAGCTTCCCAAGTTCTTATGTCGATGCCCCCAACTTAGACCCTATCCTCGGAAATCCCGATCTCGGCTCCTTTAGTGGGGGAGTGGAACTCGCCACAGGCTCCTTTGACGCCGGTGACATTCCTGAGTGGTTTGGGACCTCGGGAGCCAATGTGTTTGACAGTTCCAGCCGAGCTATAAGTGCAACGGTTAGCACGACAGTCCGCGCCAGCCTGATTCCGGAACCTATCTCGCTGGTACTTCTCGCACTTTCCACAGCTCCGATGGCCTTGATACGCCGGAGAAAGTAGTAAGCTGTACCAGCTTCGATCATCAATCTTCTCAAGCGTGCCGTCTGACTACATCAGACGGCACTTTTTTATATTTTCTCTGAATATTGCGGGTGAATCACGCAACGAAATCGGAGCTAGCCAGCGGGTGTTAATGGTAAACTGGGGAGTTATAATCGGACGTACATTCAGCAGTTGGCGTGAAACTTATTGTTCCCGATAGATCTGAAAACCTACAACCTTCCAAAGAGAACTATGAAACGATTCGCTCTCACCGCATTACTTCTCTCGGCCATTACTCCCGCGTCTTTTGCGGAAGATAAGCCCGTCAATTTCGAGACGCAGATCCTTCCAATCCTGGACACGAACTGCGTCTATTGCCACGGTCCTGAGAAGGCGATCAAGAAGCTTCGACTTGATTCTGCGGAACAAATCCAAGCGTTTCACGAAGACGAACTCATCGTCGCCGGAAAGCCCGACGAAAGCGAACTCTACGAGCGACTCATACTTCCTGAAGATCACAAGAAGCTGATGCCTAAGGACGCTGGTCCGCTCGAGAAAGAAGACATCGAACTCATTCGTAAATGGATCGCACAAGGAGCTTCGTTCACCTCAGCGACTGTACCGTCAGGCAAACCTGCCGAAACAAAGCCGGCAGCCGAAGAGAAGTCGTCGAATGATACTGTTCCTGAGGACTCCGAAGAGCTGAAGGATGTGAAACCCGCCTCTGCAGAAGCGATCAAGAGGATTTCTGCGACTGGCGCAAGCGTCATGCCCTTGTTTGGCAAAAGCGCGTTATTGCAGGTCAGCTTCGCCCAAGACCCAGGAGCGGCAACTCAGGAAAACTTGCAGATGCTGACTCAGGCGAGCGAGCAAATTGTTTGGCTGAATCTTGCGGGAGCACAGGTCAATGGTGATTCGCTGGCCGCACTTGCCAAGTTGCCCAACATCTCTCAGCTTCACCTTGAGAAATCGGCGGTCGACGATGCGGCCATTAAACATCTCTCAGGTCTGAATCGTCTAACTTACTTGAACCTCTACGGCACGCAGGTTAGCGATGCGGGCTTGCTGCACATAGCAGGCCTCAAGCGTCTGCGGAAGCTCTACGTCTGGGACACCAAAGTCAGCTACGATGGCGCGATGGCTCTCGAGAAGGCGATTCCAGGTCTCTCGGTCAACCTTGGCTGGAACCACCCTGTCGTCGCCAAAAAACGCATCGAAAAGCAGCTTGCTTCGGCGAAAAAAGAAGCCGAGGAGGCCAAAAAGCAGGCCGATGAAACGGCCAAGGCCGCCGCTAGAGCCAAGGAAGCCAACGAGCGTGCTGCCAAGCGATTGAAGGAATTGAATGAGGAGCTGAAGGCGTTGCAGGCACCTCCCGCCGAGAAAAGGGAAGAAGCCGCTAAGAAGGATGACAAAAAGTAGAGAACATCCCTACTCACGCCAAAACGAGCTTAGAGTCTAAGCACCAAACTTGCCCAGTCGTCCGGCGTTCGCGAGCGCTAGCGTCATCAGATGCTTTGCCTCGAACTGCCCCAAGCCGCCACGTAGGCACTCCGCTTCGCCGAAGCTCTCGCACGGATCAGTACGGCAGTTCTTTGCCCACAGCAAGGTCGGCACGGGGTGCCAACTGTGGCTGGCCAGCATCGCAGGCGTGCTGTGGTCGCCGGTGGCGATGAAGACATCCGGTCCCAGCTCCATAATTTTTGGCACTGCCGCGTCGAACTGCTCCGTGCGTTTCACTTTCTCCTCAAAGTTGCCATCCTCGCCGGTGCTGTCGGTGTATTTGAAGTGGATGAAGAAGAAGTCGTAAGCGTCCCAATTGTCTTTTAAGACTTGCATCTGTTCGTCGAGCGTCTTGGCATCTCCCAGGATGTCCATCCCAACCAGCTGAGCCAGTCCTTTGTACATCGGATAAACAGCGATGGCTCCGGCACGTAAGCCGTAGACTTCTTCGTAGCTCGGTAAACTGGGCTTTGCTGCAACGCCACGCAGCGTGCAGCAATTGGCCTTCGGTTGGCCGGCTAGGAGCTCGCGGGCTTGCTTCACAAACTCGTCGCAGATGTCAGCGGTGAGCTTGCTATCCGGATCGTTTGCCTCTGCAGAAAGCGGCGGCACGCCTGTCGCTTGCGGATCGGTATCGGCTACGTTGCCATGCAGTTTGCCCTCATTCACGCCGGTACCACGCAGCACAACGACAAAGCGGTGTTCCTTCACGGGTTCGACAAAGACTTCGACGTTGGGAATCGACACTTTACGCAATTTGATCGCTAGCGGAGCGCTCTCTTCGGTCGGCAGCCGACCAGCCCGGCGGTCGGTGATGTTGCCCGCGTCATCAATCGTGCAAAAGTTCGCACGAATCGCGACGTCTCCCTCTTTCAACTCGAAGCCGATGCCCGTCGCTTCTAAGGCACCTCGACCGATCAGATACTGCAGCGGGTCATAGCCGAACAGCCCCAAGTGACCGGGACCGCTACCCGGCGAGATTCCGTGGGTTACCGGGATGCTACCACCGCAAACGCCCTCCAAGGCTAACCTATCAAGATTCGGCGTCTGGGCGGTTTCCAGCTCAGTCATCCCCCCAGGCTGCTGGGGTAAACCGCCAAGGCCATCGCCGACATACATGACGATTTTCGAGTCGTTCTTGGTGAAGAGCTGCCGAGTGAGTGCGTGTAGATCCATAGTAAAAGTGGGCAGTAATTAGGGGGCAGGGGGCAGTTTTGTTGGAGGGAACAGTCGGCGTGTTGTGTCTCGCCGACGCTTGAACCGAGATTCTATCGACTCGAACGCGAATCGTCACCTGTAGGCTCTTGCGGCTCCACAAGGAATGGAGACGATGAAGGACTGTGATTCAAACATTCTCTCTCACAACAGCCGAAATACGCACCTTCTAGGAATTCGAGATATGCCCAACAACCTGATCTCCTACGACCCCTCAGGCGTGATGATCCCTGAGCACGGCATCACGCCCGACGACCTAGCCGGAATCGCTCAAAGACTTGATGACGTTCGCGACGAGGTGCTGGCTGATTCACAGCTCTGGGCCGACGGCGTCGAGCCCGAAGAGAAGAAACCGCTTGATGCAGGTTTTCACGAGCTTCCGGGGCGTCTTCTCTCGGAGTTTCGCACCACAGGCCCTGAGAGTGAGGTGGGAAGAATTCAGGCGACGGCCGAACGACTCTCCGACCAAGTTGATCGAGTCGTGTCGCTCGGGATCGGCGGCTCCTACATGGGTGCCCGTGCCCTCATGGAAGCCTGCTGTCACCCCTACCATAACGAACTCCCCCGAGACCGCCGCGGCGGCCATCCTCGGATCACCTTCGAGGGAAACAATGTCGACAATGATGCCTTACGCGGACTGTTCGACTTGCTGCATCCCGATGAAGGGGGCGGGGTGGCTGACCAGTGGGGCATTGTCGTTATCAGCAAGAGTGGCGGCACGCTGGAGACGGCAGCTACTTTTCGCATCCTGCTCGAAAAACTCACTGAATCATGTGATGACGATCTGGCGGAAGTCGCTCAACGCGTCGTCCCTGTCACCGGCAAAAGTGGCAAGCTGTTCGACTTGGCGGCAGCCATCGGCTGTCCCGATGTCTATGAAGTCCCCGACGGTGTCGGTGGTCGCTTCTCCGTCCTGTCAGCCGTTGGTCTCCTTCCCGCCGCGATCATGGGACTCGACATTGTGAAGCTTCTCGAAGGAGCCGAAGCAATGAACGAGCACTTCCGTAACAATCGGGTCGAGGACAACTTGGTCCTGCAGTATGTCGGTGTCTGTCACCTGATGGAAACGATGCGCGGCTGCGACATTCGCTTACTTTCCACGTGGGGCAAGCAGTTGGAGTCGCTTGGCCTATGGTACGACCAGCTCCTCTCCGAAAGCCTCGGCAAACAGGAACGAGGTGCCATGCCGTTGACCGTCGTCAACACACGCGACCTACACAGCCGCGGCCAACAGCATCAGGAAGGCAAACGTGACAAGCTGGTCACGAACGTGATCGTCGACGAGTTCCGCCGCGAACCGGTCGAAATCGGCGATAGCAAAAACAATCAGGACGGGCTCAATGAGCTATCAGAAAAGTCGCTGATCGATGTTCTCGATGCAGCCACGAAAGGCACCAATCAAGCCTATCGCGAAGACGGACGTCCCACCGCAAATCTCCACTTACCACGAATCGACGAGCACACCATGGGGCAGGTTTTCCAAATGCTCATGCTTGCGACGGTCGCTGAGGGTCGCCTAATTGGGATCAATCCATATGGGCAACCAGGGGTCGAGGCTTACAAAAAGAACATGAACGCGATCCTGCGCAGCTAATATTTGACCGGATAACCGGAAAGAACTGGATCAACAAGATTATTTATTGTTAACCATGCTACAGTTTTGCGCTGGTTCGATCTCCTCTTCTTGAACTACCACTGCCAATTCTAAAAAACAACGTCCTGTAAATCTCGCGAATCCTGTTATCCGGTCCAATCATGTCCCTCGAAATCACTTGGCTCGGCCACTCCACGTTCAAGATCGTTTCCGGTGAGTACACTCTGCTCGTCGACCCTTTCCTTAACGACTCGCCAGTCGCACCTATCAAAGCCGACGAAGCCGAAGCGGACTTCGTTTTACTCACGCATGGCCACTTTGATCACGTCGCTGACGCCGTCTCGATTGCCAAGCGTACGGAGGCCACGGTCATCGCCAACTTTGAGATTTGCGAGTGGCTCAAAGGGCAGGGCATTGCGGAAGAAAACGTTGTGCCACTCAACACCGGCGGTGGCTGCGATCAATCCTTTGGTCGCGTGACGATGACACTCGCTCATCACAGTTCAAGCCTCCCAGACGGATCGTATGGCGGAATCGCTGGAGGCTTTCTCCTCGAACTCGATGGCAAACGGATCTACTTTGCAGGCGACACAAGCCTGTTTCTTGACATGAAGTTGATCGGCCTGGGCGGCATCGACTTAGCAGTCATACCAATCGGCGATCAGTTCACGATGGGGCCGAACGATTCGCTCGAAGCGGTCAAGTTCCTCGGCGCGAAGAAAGTCATTCCTTGTCACTACAATACATGGCCTCCCATCGAGCAAGATGCACAGGCTTGGTCAGAAACAGTCCGCGAACAGACCGCCGCTGAGCCAATCGTGCTCGAGCCAGGGCAATCAACCAGTTTCTAGCTGACGCCGACCCAGCTTTCGTCTCCGCTTGCAGCTGCATTTGATGGTTGCGGGCCATTTTTTACGCTTTCCCGGCGACCAAGAACGCTCCATAATGCGTATTGATCGTGCGGGCACTCCATGCTCGCAACGACTGTAATCCCAACAATCCAAGGACCTTTTCATGCTTCGTCTCTCTCCCCTGAGAACTATTCTCTCACTTGCCCTCGTCGCCTGCGTCAACTCACCATCATTCGTTCGCGCACAAGCCACTGCGACTGCTGCAGCTCCGCTTGCGTGGAAATTCGAAGCTGGCGACCAGCATCATTACGAGATGACTCAGAAGATGAATATGTCCATGAACATGGGCCAGGCCGGCAAGATGGACACGAGCATCAGCACGTTCATCGATACCACCTGGGACGTGGAAGGAATGAACGATGAGGGCAATGCGGTCGTCAAACAAAACATCAACCGCATGAAGATGGACATCCAAGGCCCCGGCGGTCAGAACATCTCCGTCGACACGGCAGCCAAGGAAAAGCCCGAAGGCTTTGGGGCTCAGTTAGCACCTCTGGTCGAAGCGTTAACCTCGCAACCCTTCACGGTCACGATGACACCTCAGGGTAAAATCTTGACCGTGGACGTTCCTGACGAATTACTCAAGAAGATGCAAGCCGCCCCAGGCGCAGCCATGATGGGCGAGTTGGCCTCGAAGAAAGGTTTTGAGCAACTCATTCGTCAAGGCTCTCTCTACTTCCCCGAAGGGGAAATCAAAGAAGGCCAAAATTGGAGTAACAAGGTCGAAACCAAGAACCCCATGTTTGGTAAACAAACCATCGAAACCACCTACACTTATGCAGGCTCGAAGGAACTGGAAGGCAAAGAGTACGAAGTCTTCAAGCCGAACTTGAAGCTCGACTTCGGCGACGGCGAAGGTGCCCGCGGCACGCAAGTCGTCATCGACAAGCAAGGCTCTTCAGGTGAAATCCTCTTTGATCGCGAAGCCGGGCATCTTGCTCAGTCCATGATCAAGCAAAACATGGAGCTGACGATCACCGCCGGTGGACAAAATATCAATCAAGTCATCAAGCAGACGATCGACTTGAAGCGTGTTGAGAAGAAAGAAAAGTAGCGTCGCGGGCTGAAAAGTACCAGAATTAGCCGGCGAGCACGGCTCTTAGTGGTTTTGCTCGCCCGGTGAGTTTTCTTCGCTAGTTTCCTCTAAGATTTTGACAGGTCGCACTTGCACGTCATCGCCTTGAACGCGCACTTCAAACCGGTCGATCTTCAACCGCGGATTGTCCATCCAACGTCCATCCGTCACGTTGAAAGACCAAGCGTGCCAGGGGCACATGACGCAACCGTTTTCGTCGAGCTGACCCGCCCCGAGTGACGCTCCCATGTGGGGGCAGAGGTCGTCGATCGCAAAGTATTCACCCTGATGATTGAACACAGCGATCAGCCGCTCTCCCACATGAAAAGTTCCCCCCTGCCCAACGGGCAAGGCATCGGTCGTCGTCACGGTCACAAATTCTTCGCTCATACCCTCTATCTTACCAGTGTTGGACAATCGGAAACACTGGTGATTCACTTCATGCGAAGCTATTCTAGTAGACGCAGTTATCAGCACTGAAAACTGAACACTGACAGTTGAAAACTCTTCTTTATGCCCAACCCTAAAACTGAAATCTCATTGCGCGATTTCCAGCAACTCATTCGCAACATGTACCACGACAAGGACGTGGCGCGGGGAGTTGATGGGACGTTCATGTGGCTGATGGAGGAAGTTGGCGAACTGGCTTCAGCACTGCGAGAAGGGACACCTGAAGAGCTAGCTGCCGAGTTTGCCGATGTCTTTGCCTGGCTGACAACAATCGCCAACGTCGCCGGCGTAGACCTTACCGCAGCCATCGCTGAGAAGTACGGCAGCGGCTGCCCCGGCTGCGGACTCCTCGCCTGCACCTGCGACGACTCGGAGAAGCCGTGACGCGTTCTCAGCACCGAAACTTTCGCACAAAATTCAGTCTCTGGCTAACGCTCTGCCTATCGCTTGTCGTCTTCGCCGCCCCTACCGGCAAAGCACAAGAGCCCAAGCCAACGCAAATCGCTGATTTGCAGCTCGGCTTCGAGGGCTCTTACAAAGCCGGCTGTTGGACACAACTTGAAGCCACGATTGCCGGAGCCGAAAAAGCAACGGCCTTGCTGACTGTCACGATGCCGGACTCCGACGGTGTGCCGGTCTCCTACGTGACTCCACCGGAGCGTCTTGTCTCCGTCTCGCCTGGCAACCTCACGAAGGCGCGACTGTTGGTCCGCCCTGGGCAAACGGGTGCTGGCATTAAGTTGGATCTCGTTTCTACTGAAGGCAAACTGCTCGCCAGCCGGAAATACATCAGCGGCTATGAGAAGGCCCCCGGCATCATACGGACCGGTCACGCTTCGACCAATCGCCTGATCGTAGGAATTGGCAACCAGTCCGGGATGGCAGAAATCGTCCGCAACCAAAACAACGACATCGAAGACTACGCGACTCGCTTCGCTGGAGTCGAGGACGCAGCTAGTTTACCGCTCGATTGGCAGGGCTATGAAGGCGTCGATTCGGTGGTCCTCACTACGTCGGACCCGACCTTTTACCGCGCTATGTCAGCAAACTCGTCTCGACTGGACGCATTGAATCGTTGGGTTGAGCTGGGCGGTCGCCTCGTCATCTTCTGCGGCGCGGAAGCGGAGGAACTACTCGGCAAGGAAGGCCCGCTTGCAAGGTTCTCACCAGGAGAATTCGCTGGTATGGCCCCGTTGCGCGACTCTTCGAAAATCGAGCGTTTCGCCAATGTCAATGAATCAATCAATCGCGGACGCATTGATCTCCGCATCCCGCGTTTTGCGAGCGTCAAAGGCACCGTCCTCGCGTCGGCTGGTAATGAGCCCGGTGAATTACCACTCGCGGTTCGTACGCGTGTTGGGTTGGGAGAAGTAACCTTCGTGGGACTTGATCCAGACGCAGCTCCTCTCTCTGGCTGGGAAGGGCGGACGGAACTTCTTCGCACGGCACTTGGCTGGCCCATTATCGACCCTGACGACCAGCAGCAGGTGAATGACTATGCCTACACGGCCATGCCGGATTTTGTGAATCAGCTCCGCGCCGCCCTCGACAATAAATTCGAGGGGGTAACCCCGGTGCCCTTCGGTATCGTTGCTCTGCTGGTGCTCCTCTACATCGCGCTGATCGGTCCCGGCGACTACTTCTTCGTCAAACGCGTCTTCAAGCGAATGGAGCTCACTTGGGTAACGTTTCCGCTAACGGTCGCCTTGGTTTCATTAGGTGCCTATTGGTTGGCTTATTACCTCAAAGGGGACCAACTCCGCGTGAACCAGGTGGAGATCATCGACGTGGATGTCTCCACCGGCGAAACTCGTGGCACGGTTTGGACCAACTTCTTCAGTCCCCGCGCCAAAAAATACGAACTGACGCTAAAGCCTTACTTTGCCACCCAAAAGGCGACCGTCTCGAAACCACCAATGACTGCCTGGCTCGGCATGCCAGGCGTTGGGTTAGGCGGAATGCAAGCCGGCGGGATGCAAACCACGATGTTTGATCGCGGCTACCTCATCCCTCCTACGATGGATGCAATGGTCGGCTTGCCCGTCCAGGAATGGTCGACGAAAACCATCACGGCCCGTTGGATTGGAACCGTGGACGACTCCAACGACGGCCCAATTAATGCTCGCTTACAAATCGACGACGACGGTATGCTGACAGGACGCCTTGAGAACACTTCGGGTGTGAATTGGAAAGAGTGTTTACTTCTCCACAACACGTGGGCGTACCGACTGAAATCGGTCGCCGCTGGAGAGACCGCGAAGATCGACTCCTCCGTCGAGCCAAAGTCGATCCAAACGGTGCTAACAGGCGGATCTAGAGAAACGACCAAGAACGGTACGACCGTGTATCCTGGTTACAATGACGACATTCCAAAAATGCTTAGAACGATGATGTTCTACGAGGCTGCCGGCGGCATGTCCTACGCCAACATGGTGAGCCGCTATCAACACTTCGTCGACCTCAGCCACCTGCTACAAGGGGACCAGGCAATCCTGGTAGCTCGCGTCAAACAGCAGCAAAGCAGCCAGTGGTTCGACAAGGATTCGCCTCTTCGTAGCGATAAAGACCTTAACTGGACTTATTATCGATTTGTCATCCCATTGAAAAAGCTCGAAGTCCTGGGGCCGTAAGCTGCGTATTGAAAACTGAACACTGTAAACTGAAAACTCTTCAATGATCGAAGTCCGCGACCTCACGAAAAAATACGGCGATCTGTTCGCTATTCATAAAATCGACTTGAAGCTCGAAGCCGGCGATGTGTTCGGCTTTATTGGGCCTAATGGCGCAGGGAAGACCACAACCATGCGCATCCTGGCCACATTGCTCAATCCTACTTGGGGCGAAGCGTACGTCGGTGGCTACTCAATCTACACCAAGCCAAAAGAAATCCGTCGCATCATTGGCTACATGCCGGACTTCTTTGGCGTGTACGACAACATGAAGGTGATTGAGTACCTCGAGTTCTTCGCCGCCGCCTATCGCATCAAAGGACCGGCACGCCGTAAGATTTGCGATGAAGTTCTCGAACTGGTCGACCTCGGCTACAAGCGTGAAGCGCTCGTCACCAGCCTTTCGCGCGGCATGACCCAACGCCTGGGACTTGCACGCGTCTTGTTGCACGACCCGCAAGTCTTGCTGCTCGACGAGCCTGCTTCTGGACTCGACCCGCGTGCCCGTATCGAGATCCGCGGATTGCTCAAAGAACTTCGCAACATGGGCAAAACAATCATGGTCAGCAGTCACATTCTGCCAGAACTCGCCGACATCTGTAATAAGATCGGCATCATCGAAAAGGGCGAGTTGCAAGTCAACGATTCGGTAGCCGACGTCATGAAGAAAGTCCGCCAACAGACGGTTCTTCGCATCAACGTCGTTGATGGTGCCAACTCCGACCAACGCGAGGCTGCCGCTAGTCAACTTCAGGAGCATGAGATCGTCGAACAGGTCGAAGTTCTCCCCGACGATCTCCGTGTCACGCTCATCCCCGGCGAGCATGACGTAAGCGTCCTTGCCAAACTTCTTCTCGACAAAGGCCACGGACTTACACGGCTCACCGAAGAATCGATCGACCTCGAAACCGCGTTCATGACGCTGACGAAGGGCATCACGAGTTAATGCTCTGAGCGGTCCAATAGACAACCCGCCCGCTGCTTCGTAGAATACTCAATCCGACGCCACGCCCCGTTCGTCTAGTGGCCCAGGACACCGCCCTCTCACGGCGGAGACAGGGGTTCGACTCCCCTACGGGGTACTTGGCTTTCCTGCTCGCAACGGTTTTGCTGCAAGATTGCGCGAAACTGCTGCGCATCGGCCTCCTTCTCTTGGCTTGTTCGGTCCTGCTGGTTTGTTAAATTCGAGGTCCCAGCGCAACCACCAGCAAGGCATGTCGTGATGTCGAATTTCTCAAAGTCATCGGACGTTTCCATTTCGCGGCGTCGGTTTGTCACACAGGCTGCCCTTGCGTCCGGGGGTACTTCAGTTGCTACGCAACTGTTGTACGCACAAGCCGGACCGACTCCTGCACCCAGCGAACGCATTCAGTTGGGCTTCATCGGTGTAGGAGGCATGGGGCAGTTTCATTTGCAGTGGTTTGCCAAACAGCCGGACGTGCAAATCGTTTCCGTTTGCGATGTCGATCGCAATCGGTTTGCCGCGGTTGAAAATATTCTCCAGTCCAAAGACTATGAAACTTATCACGACTACCGCGAACTCCTCACAAACGAATCGCTCGACGCAGTGGTGGTCGCTACGCCAGATCATTGGCACGGTTTGGTTGCCATTGCTGCGGCACGTGCAGGCAAAGGGATTTACTGCGAGAAACCACTGACCAACTCCGTGGGAGAAGGCCGCGCGCTTTGCGATGCGGTGCAAGAAAACAAGGTCATCCTACAAACAGGCTCTCACGAGCGTTCGAACCCTGGCGCGGCGATTGCCAAAAAACTAATCGCTGAAGGACGTTTCGGAGAAATCGAAACCGTACGGATTCAGCTACCGACCGATGAGCAGCATTTGCAAACGGTCAAGAATTTCAAAGGAGTACCACCGGCTTCAGATCCACCGGAGGGCTTCGATTACAACTTCTGGCTAGGGCACACCCCAGAGGTTCCTTACACAGAAAAACGATGCCATTTCTGGTGGCGTTTTATTAGCTCCTACGGCGGGGGCGAGATGACTGACCGCGGTTGCCACGTCATCGACCTGGCTCAAATGATTCTTGGCCTTGATGACACCGGACCAACCCGAATTGAAGCGACTGGCGAAACGCCCGCGCCGGGGCTCTACGACGCGTTTCTCGACTTTGAATTCGAGAACCGTTTCGCCAGCGGGTTGCGTATGATCGGAAGCAATGAAGGCCCCCGAGGAGTTTGGTTTGAAGGCACTGAGGGAAAACTGTTTGTCAGTGTTCACGGGGCCGAACTCACCGCCGAACCGGCTGCTTTGCTTGAGGACATAAGAGTCCCCAAAAAACCTCACTACGTAAAACATCGTCGCGAGTTTCTGGAGGCCGTTAAAACCGGCAGCCCCGTAATCGCCCCCGTGGAAGCCGGCCACCGTACCGCCACGATTTGCCATCTCAACAACCTGGCCCTCCGGCTTGGTCGCTCGTTCAACTGGGACCCAACAACTGAGCAATCCGACGACCAGGAAGTCAACGCTTTGTTAACGCCATCTATGCGTGAGCCCTGGTCTCTGGAAAGTTAAGTTGCGTGAGTTTTTTGGTAACTTTAGCAGCCAAGTCCGCTCTCGCCTTCCTTACGAAAATCCTTGCCCGATTCTGCGTTCCTGAACGGGCTAGTAATTAGCAAGGGCTTCAGAGCAGGATTTCGTGCCGCACTTTGGGATCGTTTGCAGGGCCGATCAGTCGGGCGTTCAAACCTTGGAACGGATAACTTAGACAGTGCGGATCGAACCCAAGCAGGTGCAATAGCGTTGCCTGCAGATCATGGACCGGCACCTTACCGTCCTGAACAAAGTAGCCGAAATCATCGGTTGTTCCGTGGACCGTCCCTGGCTTCATTCCACCGCCGGCGAAGAGCATGGTAAACGCATGGGGGTGATGATCACGCCCCAGGAATTTCGATCCGTTGCGAGCCTCATTCATCGAGGTACGGCCGAACTCGCCGCCCCAGATCACGAGGGTATCGTCCAGCAGGCCCCGTTGCTTGAGGTCGTTGATTAACGCGGCAACGGGGCGATCCATCTCGCCGCACTTCCGCGGGAGTCCTTGATCGATGCTGTTGCCAGCGCCGGTGCCGTGCATGTCCCAGCCGTAGTCAAACAGTTGGACGAAGCGAACGCCCTGTTCGACAAGGCGGCGAGCCAGCAAACAATTGTTGGCGATCGAGGCGACCCCCGGTTTCGCGCCGTAAGCCTTAAGGGTGTGATCCGATTCCTTGGAGAGATCCATCACTTCGGGGACCGTCACTTGCATCCGATAAGCAAGCTCGTACTGCTCAATGCGCGTGAGCGTCTCCGGGTCGCCGAATTGCTCCTGTTGCATTTGATTCAAGTCTGCCAATGCATCGAGACTCTGTCGGCGGACCTGACGCGACATTCCCTTGGGGTTGGAAACAAACAGAATCGGATCGCCCACACTTCGGCACTGAACGCCTTGATAAACACTCGGCAGGAAGCCGCTGCCCCAAGCATTCTTACCCGAACTGGGTGCCTTGCCCCCTGAGAGCAATACGACGAAGCCCGGAAGGTTCTGATTCTCGGTCCCTAGACCATACGTGGCCCAGGCGCCGAAAGACGGATAGCCAAACCGGGCGTTGCCTGTGAGCAACGCCAGTTGTGCAGGGGCGTGGTTAAACTGCTCCGTGTGCATCGAGCGGACAACGGTAAGATCGTCAGCAATGGAAGCAAGATGGGGAACCAGATTCGAGTACCAGCCGCCCGCCTCACCATGCTGCTTAAAGTTGTGCATCGTGCCCAGCAACTTCGGCGTCCCCTTGATGAAGGCAAAACGTTGCCCTTCCGTCAAACTGCTCGGGCAATCTTGGCCACTCATCTCAACAAGCTTGGGCTTGTAGTCGAACATGTCCAGTTGCGAGGGCGAGCCGGCCAGATGGATGTAGATGACTCGCTTTGCCTTCGGAGCAAGGTGCGTTCGGGGCGAATCGTCGATTGCCAGCTTTGGCTGAGGCGACGCCGTTGCGTCGGCCCGGTCGTTCGCGAGCAGGCTCCCCAAGGCAAGCCCCCCCAAGCCTACTTGGCAATTGCGAAGGAAGTGCCGGCGTGTAACCGCTTCAAGATATTGTTGGTGGAAGTTCATGGTAGAGTCGAATGAGTTCATGGCCCGGTAGGGCGACGTACGATCAATTCTGAGTAAGCACTTCATCCAGGTTAAGCAAGACGTTGGCGACAACCGTCCAAGCTGCAACTTCGGCGACTCGGTCCTCGGGGAAGGTTGTTTCTAGGCTTTCCGAAGTCGCCAGCCGCTTTGCGTTTTCTTGATCGGCCTGGAAGTGCGAAAGTTGTGTCTGATAGAGCTCGGCTAATCGCTCTGCCTCTTCTGCAGTCGGTGGTCGAACAAGGATCTGGCGGAACACGCGCTCCAGTCGCTGGGCGGATTCTAGATGACTCCATTGGGCAGCCTCGGCAGCGATCGCTTGTGCCGCCTCCACGAATGCCGGATCGTTCAAAGTGACGAAAGCTCCAACCGGAGTATTGGTGGAAATCCGGCGTACCGTGCAGACAGTTCGATCTGGCGCATCCAGCGCGATCATCGAAGGGTAAGGGGCTAGCCGGCGCCACCGCGTGTAGAGCCCACGACGGTGACGGTTTTCTCCCTCGCTCGCCTCCCAGTCGAAGCTCGTCCCGAAAGCAGCGGCTAAACCAATCTTCGGTTGCGGGGGCCGAACCGGGGGGCCGAACATCTTGTCGCTCAACAAGCCCGTGGCGGCGAGCGTGTAATCGCGAATCTGTTCGGCGGAGAGCCGATGTCGCGGTCCTCGAGCCAGAAGTCGATTACGTGGATCCAGTTCTAGTTTTTCTGGAGCTATCCGCGAGGACTGACGATAGGTTGCGGAGGTCACGACCAAGCGGCACAACTCTTTCATGGACCAACCGCGCTCGATGAACTCTAGCGCTAGCCAGTCCAACAGTTCGGGATGCGAAGGCATTTCTCCCTGCATGCCAAAGTCTTCGCTCGTTTCGACGATGCCGATGCCGAAAAGCTTTTCCCAGTGACGGTTCACGGCAACCCGAGCTGTGAGAGGGTTCTCAGGAGATACCAGCCAATGTGCCAACCCTAGTCGGTTCTTCGGTTGTTGCTCATCCCAATCGTGAAACGCCGCCGGAACCCCTGCCGTGACCTCGTCTCCCTTGTCAAGAAAACTGCCACGAATCGCGATCTGCGTCTTCCGCCTGTTGCCTGCTGGCAATTCCTTCATGACCGGCGTCGTACTGACCTGTTCCTTCAGAAGTGTTTGTTCCTCTTTGAGCCTATTCTGTACGCCCCCGTTTTTCTCTTCACGTCTCAGCTTCTCGATTTCCTTCAGGCGAGCGGTCTGCTCTTCGGTGGGAAACGTAATGAAGGGCCGATTGTCGGACTTGTCAGAATCCGCTGTCTGATTGAAGAATGCGAAGAACTGGTAGTATTCTTCGTGGGTCAGCGGATCGTATTTGTGAGTGTGGCATTGGGCACAGCCCAGGGTCATCGCCATCCAAACTTGCATTGTCGTATTCGTGCGATCAACAACGGCCGCGTGGCGGAACTCCTCGTCGTCGGTCCCGCCTTCGTCGTTGGTCATCGTGTTACGATGGAAGGCCGTCGCCGTGAGCTGCTCTCTTGTCGGTTCCGGAAGCATATCCCCGGCTAGCTGTTCAATCGTGAACTGATCATAGGGCAGGTCGCGATTGAAAGCTTGGATCACCCAGTCACGGTACGGCCAGATGGTCCGCAAATTATCGTTGGCGTAACCTTGTGAATCGGCGTAGCGAGCTAAGTCGAGCCACATGCGGGCCCACTTCTCCCCGTAGCGAGGCGATTCCAGTAGCCGATCGACCAAACGCTCGTAAGCCCCCGGCTCCTTGTCATTGATAAAAACATCTGTTTCTTCAACGGTTGGCGGCAATCCGGTGAGGTCCAACGAAACGCGGCGAATCAGTCGATAGCGATCGGCTTCAGGCTCTGGCTCAAGGCCTTCCTTCTCAAGTCGGGCGAGCACAAAGGCATCGATTTCATTACGGACCCAACCAGGATTCTCCACCTTGGGAATCTTCGGAGCGGAGGGTGGGACCAGCGACCAGTGCTTCTCGTAATTCGCACCCGACTCAATCCACCGTCGAAGCAATTCAACCTCGTCCTCCCTAAGCCGCTCGCTAACATCCGCTGGGGGCATGCGATAGTCGTCATCGGCTTCAAGGACGCGGATTAGTGCCTCACTTTCATCTGGCTTTCCTGGGACGATCGCTCGGACACCGCTGTCGAGTTCCCGAATCACATCCTCACGGGTGGCAAATGAAAGCCCCGATTCGCGATGCTCCTCGTCAGGCCCGTGGCAAGCAATGCACTTACTGAGAATGGGCCGAATCTCCATATTGAAGTTGACCTCTTCCTCAGCCGAAACATCCATTGCATGCACGCTCTCTGAGGACACAGAGGCCGTGCAGGCCAAGAGGCAGACAAGAAGAGTTCGAAATCTCAACAGCATGGCGACTCAGATCGCTTGGAGTATCTAGGGGCGAAAGGCAGGAGAGACATGGCTTTCCTATCTCATAACGTTGCAAAAAGCAGGTTTTTTACTCGATCTCCAGGAAGCTTGTGGCCTAATCGCCCAAATATAGGGTCGGGGCTAGGTTCGCATAGTTGGAATATAATTCCGCCGGAGGGACTCCATCTCAACGGAAAAACTCGTCAAAATGCTAAAATCCGAGGTTTTAGGTGCTTTCTGGGTAAACCCGGTGCAAACCCACACGTTAAGAGAGTGTCAGCTCACGTGCATTTTGGACGTGATACGGCAGGAGGTTCGTAGCTGTGGGCATTAGGCGGCACGGACCGTGTTCTTTTGAGATTGCCCCTATGGGCAGAGGTTCCTTATTCGAGGAGCTTTCAAAGACGCGAGACCCGAATGTCCAGAAGCGAAGAACAGGATGGCAGCGAGAGTACCGACGATAGTCGTCGTCGCTTGGACCAATCTCCCGAAGAGCTTTTTGAGGATTTGCTCAGTGCGCATCAGCACCGGGTCTACGGTTACATTTTCGCAATGCTGCGTGACACGGCCGACTCACAAGATGTGTTGCAGCAGACGGCAGTCATCCTTTGGCAGAAGTTCGAGCAGTTTGATCCCGACACCGACTTTTTCCGGTGGGCGGTGACAGTTGCGCGATACGAAGTATTGAACTTTACAAAATACCGGCGGCGTAGCCGGATGTATTTTAATCAAGACTTGATGGAGCAACTGGCAGACGACCTCTCAGGGCAGGACAATGATTTCGTCGAGACTCGACGAGCCGCTCTGAAGCAGTGTTTGCAGAAGCTCCCCGAGGCTGATCGAAAACTGATAGAAAGTCGTTATTCTCACGGCCTTGGTTCAAGGCAGATGTCGGAAATCCTGGGCAGATCTCCAAGCAGTATCTGTAACTCATTAAGACGCGTTCGTGAGGCACTTCATGGATGCATCGAGCACACACTGCTAAGAGAGGATTCAAAAGCATGAGCAAGTTTCATTATTTCAACGCAGATAATAAATTACGTCGCTTGATTCAAAAAAGCCTGGACGAGCCGCTTACCGGCGACGAGGTTCGGGAGCTCGAACAAGCACTACAGGCAGACCCCAACTTGAGGTTAGCCTATCTCGAAGCGACTCAAATGCACGTTAGTCTCGTGGAACATGGGCAGGCACTGGAAATGTGCCGTCGTGCCGCAGAAGAGTTTCCCAAATCGACAGCGAACGCAGTGTCTCGCGAAAATTTGGCGGTCGCTGATGAGACGCCCTCCCGGCAGCGTCTCCTGCGTTTCCCTTCCCTTCCTAAAGCATTGCCGTATGCGGCTGCCCTGCTATTGGTTGGCATGGGGCTTGGCTGCGGTCTCGGTATTGTTGCGGCCTCGGTCATGTACAAACAGCCGGAATTCACTTCCGTGAAGTGGAACTATCCAAGTTCACCGGGAGTCACTGCACGGGTGGTTGCAACCGCTGATGTTAGTTGGCAGGCTTCAGAGAGTCCTGACACCCTGCCGACGCGCAACTTAAAGGTCGGGCAAGAAGTTCGTCTGGATGCAGGACTTGTTGAGATTGCCTTCCGTGACGGCGCTCACACAATTCTTGAGGGCCCTGGGGTACTCGAAATTCGTTCCGGCTCATCCTGCAAGCTTTATTCCGGCAAGTTATGCGTCTCAAAAGATGACGAGACTCCATCCAATTTTGTTGTGGACACGCCCTCGGGAGTCATACAGCTTCGCGCAGGGCAGTTTGGCTTGGTCACCGCCGATCAAACGACGCACTGCCACAACTTCACGGCTACGATGCAAGTTGAAGCGCTCCGAGAGGTCTCCGTCCGGCAAGCGTTGGAACCGAAACACAATCAACTGGTGGAGCTAGACGCAATCACGGGTATCAAGACGATTCTGCAACCAGCCGACCCCTCGATCTTTACGCGTCGGATGCCGAGTCGCTCCAGTGACCACTTCACCGATGATGTGATCCTTCTAGGAAATCTCTTTGACGATGGTACAACCGCTTCGCTTACTCAGGCGATGCAGACCGACGCCTATCAGGCTGCTGGGGAAACAATCGATTTGGGCGTCGCGGCCGTACGCGATGGGGGACTTGATGTTGATTTCCCTCTCTTCGACGCAGGACCGCGGTTTAACCTGATCAATGTTGGTGGCGGTGGCCCCCGAGTCCGTGGCCTTCCATCCAACGACACCTATCGCTCGACCCATGCGGAAGCCATCCGCACGCTCGGCGAACTTTATGACCGCGAAGATGCCTATCTGACAAAAGTTGAGGACGGCATCGGCATGTGCACCAATGAAATGATCACTTTCGACCTGCAAGAAATCCGGGACGCTGGTCACTTGGGCAAGATACCAATGCGACTCAAAGTCGATCGTGCTGGCGTAAACGATCGTTTTGTCGATAGTGAACACATACTAGGAGGCGTGCGGTTTGTGGTTATCCTCAGTAACCGTTCAAAAGTGCAAGATGCTTACGTCAACGGCGAGCATTACCCGATCCAGCGTAAGGCGGGTGTCTACTCCTTCGACCTGCGAGAGAAGAAAGCCCCGCGGCCGATTCAACGCGGGCGTGGCTACGTTGCGTTTGATGTTCCTATCCCGGCAGACGTAACCCATTTGACGCTTGCTACCACCATGTGTGGCCTGGAAGACGACGACCACGCGGTGTTCTCTGGCGCGAGGTTGGAGATCATTCGCGAAGCGTCGCCACAGGCGACTGCCGCAAAATAGTACAGACAAGCACGAAGCGCAAGCGAGTGAATAAACACGGCAAAGAACTCACTCGTCTGTGCTTCGTGCTTGTTTTCTTTGGGCAAACTCTCCCAGCGAAGAGTCGATACGATTACGCTATCGATTCTCGTCACCCGGAATTCCTTCCACCAGGTCGCACGTAGTGCGCTGCTAAACCTATAGGCCAAATTCAATGAAAACGTGTACTCGAATCGCTCTCTCGATTGCTCTTGTCTGCTTAGCTTGCCTAGCACGCCAGTCCATGTGTCTCGCCAAGGGAGAATTCTTTTCACACAACATCAGAATGCAAGCATCACTTGTTGAAGACGATGGAATAATCCGACTGCTTGTTTACCGTGACGGCGAACCGCTTCTTAAAGATATCCGATTGGGCATCGAACTTGAGGGGAGCCATGACAACCAAGAAATCGTTCAGGTTTCGTCAAGCGAGCATGAGAACTCATGGAAGCCCGTTTGGGGCAAACGGAATCAAGTGCAGGACAAGTTCGTGGAATGTAGGTTTAAAACGGACCAATACTCAATCGTGGTGCGTATCTACGATGACGGGATCGCTGTCCGTTATGAGCTGCCAGCCGACATCGATGGAGAACTCGTAAAGCACACCATTCTAAAGGATCTCACCACCTTCAACTTCGCCACCGACGCCACCTGCTACAGCTACAACGGCGAAAACCCGAACATCGGCCCTGAAAAGCTCAGCGACACGGGCGGTGACCGCCAAGCCCCGCTGCTCGCGAAGTGTGCGGACGACTGCTATGTCGCGATCCACGAAGCGGCCCTCTACGACGCTCCCTGGATGAAGTTGCATAGCGAGACGGGATCGAACTCAATCCGAGTCAAGACATCCAAGTACGAAGTCAAGCCGGGCTTCAAGACACCCTGGCGAGTGTTGATGGTTGGGGATACCCCAGGCGATTTGCTCGACAGCGATCTCCTGATGAATCTCAACCCGCCTTGTCAGGTCGAAGATCCAACATGGATCAAGCCGGGGGTTTGTTTCTGGGATTGGCGTGCCTGGGGGCATAAGACGAAAGATGGATTTACCTACGGCCTAGACTTGCCTTCTTGGAAACGCTTCGTCGATTTCGCTGAGGAGACCGGCGTTCCCTATCTGTTGCTCGACGCCAACTGGTACGGGCCGGAGTTTGAGAAAGAGTCCAACCCCACCGAAACGGGCAAGGTCAATGACGTCCGCGAACTACTCGACTACGCCAACGCCCACAATGTCGGCGTGCTGCTTTACTTGAACGACGTTGCTGGGCGGAAGTACGACCTTGATGCTGTGCTGAAGAATTATCACGAGTGGGGCGCAAAGGGGATTAAGTACGGCTTCATGAGCGGAGGCGGCAAAGACAAAGTTGAGCGGACACGACGCATCATCGAACTTTGCGCGAAGAACGAATTGGTAGTCGACTTCCACGACGGCCCAATTCCCCCGTCGGGCGATATGCGAACCTATCCAAATTGCTTGACCCGGGAATTCTGCCACGCACAGAGCGACTCACTTCGTGCTTTCACACCAAAGACGTTCGTAACCGCTTGCTTTGTGAACGGCTTGGCAGGTCCCCTCGATATGGCCAATGGAATGTTTGATCTGGAGAATTCGATGGCGCAGCGACCGCGAATATTCGAGGACGTTCGCTCAACGGTTGTTGGTGAAGCAGCCCGCTCGTTGATTGTCTTCACAGGGCTGAATGTCTTGCCGGACTCTCCCGACGCCTATCGAGAGAAGGCTCCCTTGTTCGAGTTCATTGCCGCGCAGAAGATGCCTTGGGATGAGAGCAAGACGCTAGCCGGAGAAATCGGACAGTACATCACCACGATGCGCCGCACGGGTGATACATGGTTAGTGGCAACAGCCACGAATGAGGAACCGCTGGAGACAAAGATCGAAATCGACTTTTTACCGCCCGGGAAATACGCTGTGGTGGTTTACAGGGACGCTCCTGACTCTCACTATGAAACCAATCGCGAGACGTACCAATTCTCATCAGAAACTTGGGACATCACCGGTTCGAAAACGATTACTGCTAGGCTTGCCCCAGGCGGCGGTCATTGTTTGAAGATAAAGCGACTTGAAGAAGACAAGTAACGACATCGCACTGACGCAATGAACAATGCGTCCCTAGCCCCCAGCGCAAGCTGTGGGGTTGGAATCGTCAATACGCGGAACGGAGAACCGCACAGCTTGCGCTGGGGGCTAGGGCTGATCGTTCTCGACCCCTGCGCGACTTCCCATTTGCTACTTCGCTGGCACAATCCGTACTGCTTGGCCACTATTGGCGATCAGCTTGATGGGTAGAGTGCTCTCTTGATCGACTTCGAGGCGTTCGATTCTTACATGAGTACGCGTTTGGAGCGAAGGATCGTGCGAATAGACGTGGGCGATGTACTTCTGATTCGGCTCAAGAAAATCCAGATCGGCTTTGAGGTCTTGCGGATCGTCGGAATTTAAGGACACAACGTACCAGTCGAGCCCCGAGCGCCGCGCGATGGTTGCGTACTCACCAATCTCTCCGTGCAGGACTCGGCTGTCGTCCCACACCGTCGGCATGTGCTTCCAGAACTCTAGCTCTGGTGTCTCAACGATGACGTTATAACCTTGCTCGCCTCGCTTCTTCTTCAAGGATTCAGCCGGGCTGTCGTACCAGAAAAGAAACTGCCACGGGTCGTACATCATGACCGCCTTGGCTAGCTGGGCAGCGTGATTTTGTTTTTCTTCGACACGTGCATCGAAGTAGCAAATCTTGTTGTCCGAAGCACCTGCTAGGCATCGAGTGAATAGCTGCATCAAGGTTTGTTTATTGGTGGGTGCGGTCTCATCACCACCGATGCCCTCGACGGTCATCAGGTTGGGATACGTACGACTAAAGCCGGTGGGGCGGTATTCATCATGGACATCGACCATTAGTTCATGCTCAGCCGCCTTGCGAATCGCCTCGTGCAACCAGCGCGTCCACTTCTGCGATCCGACATTCACGAATCCGTACTTCACCCCCGCCACGCCCCACGATTTGTAAAGTGGGAGGATCTCATCAAGTTGCTTTTCGAGTGCTCGCCGATTCACGTAGAGAATGACGCCCAACCCCTTCTCGTTCGCGACTTTGATGTGTCGTCTAAGATCGAGCGGCCCTGCGGAACGCTTAGGATCGACGGTGATTGTTGTCGCGTCCGAGGCATCGTCATATTCGTGCCCGTACCAGCCAGCGTCGAACTCGACAAATTGCAGGTTGTACTTCACCGCAAAGTCGATACACGCCTCGGCTCCCTCGTCTGTGAGCGTGATTTCGCGAATGACTTTGCCGGGCCTAATCCAAGAAGTGTCTTCAATCTTACAGGGCCTGTTGAGATTGAGGAAAATGTCGTTGTTCTCAAGTAGTTCGCCCGGGCTGTCGGCAATCATGATCACTCGCCAAGGCGTGTCCGCTTGGAGAATATGCTTCGCCGGGCTATGCAGCTGGCTGACGATACACAGTGGATTCTTCTTGGATCGACGCAGCTTCATGCGAGAAAAGTCGAACAGCTCTGCTTCTCCAACCGCTACGTAAACAGGCTGATCATCGGTCGTTCTGATCGTTAAAGGTCGTTCGACTTGCTCGCCAAGCTTGCTGAGGGGACGAGGTTCGTAGATTCCCTGCGCGTTCGTCGTACACCAAGCCGTGTGGTCGTCAAGGAATGTGAACTCTGTGAGTTCTTGTACGATGGTGACATATTCTTGCGTGTCATTGCCTACAACACTCATGAGGAAGGCGACCCCCGAATCGTAAACCCGCAACGTCACTCGGAGTGAAAGCTCGGGATCGGTCGAATCTTGACATATCACAATGACCTGTCGGTACTGATCTCGGATCGTGCTTCGTTCGCCATAGACAGGTCGCCACGTGGCGTCTTGCTCACTTTTCTCCTCCGAAAGGACTACGAGGTTGTCGCCGAACTCGATTTTGCTCGAGCTGTCGTCAGTTTTGATTTGGAAACGCAATCGCGAATCGGTAATCAACGGCTTGCCATCGTAGCTCACGCGATAGACGGCACATTGTTTTGTGGATTCGGTATCCTTCACCTCAAAGGTTGCAACAATGCGGCCATTGGGTGAAGTAACTTCGATAGCATGACAAGCCGAAGCAACGACGGTTGCTAGGATAGCACCGAAAACAACGAAGAAGTTTTTCACGGAAGGAACCCAGCGCGAGGACGCCAGGCCTGAACGGAGGGTTTGGGGGGCGGGGTGGAAAACTGCAGCAATTTTAAAGGGATTGGAAAGCCAAATCGAGCGCCTCTGCAAAGTTCTCTGGCTCATCGGTCAACGCTTCGTTCGGTACCTCCTCGCTGATTTCCGCAAGAGCGTAATCGAAGGCCGAGTCACCTGCTGCAACTTCAGGTAGGAAATCGCTGTTTGTAATTACTGCTTCCGTGGAAGACGGAACGAAAGATTCACTTTCTGGTTGAGCCGTGGGAGCAATGCTGGCAGCATGGACGGCGAGTGTAACCAGACTGTTATCGAGCGATGGAGACTCAGGAACGTAGAGATCGCCTTCGATGTAGGGCTGCTCCAGCGGCGGCAACTGCAGAGCCGCGACGGTAGCACCAGGATCGTTGATTCCCGCGGGCTCGCCCGTAACGACAAGGCGAACATTGTCCAAGAAAGCCTGTGAAGAACCTCCCTGATTGTCGATGGTGAGCACCAGTTGCGGATTCGTCCCCGCGTCCGTGACTGAAGCGGTGTAGCTGAACGAGCGTGTGTTGAGTTGCTCGCCGACGCCACCGGAGACGATCGACCCATCGCTGATGGTACCTAGATCATAAGTGTTGCTACCCAAGATCAACTCAGCGGTGTAATCGTGAGCCACTCCGTTGCTGCTGCCAACATCCACGGTTACTGTCAGCGTGTCTCCCTCGACGACGCTATAGCTGAGAATATCGGATGTGAGCGTAACCAGCGCACTATCATTGGCCAGCGCGTAGGCATCGCCGTCAGAAGCCACATACGTCAGGTCACCATCCCAACCACCGACGCCACTGCCGACAACCGCTGTCCAACCAGGGATGTTCGCCGGCGCTGAGTTGTTCGTGTAGACGCGATGTTTTGTCTCATCGACAAGCAATCCGACGGCACCGGTTTGGTTTTCGAACGATCCGTTACCTGTCGCGGAATCGAGAACTGTCGTGGTTGTCGAGATCCCGGCCCCGTAGTTCCGCTGCCACATCAGCAGATCGAAACCGTTGGACTGACCATCGCTGTTGGCATCGGAATCACCATTGACGCCATAGTCGTCCTGCCACTGCGCGAGGTCGTCACTATCAATCTGGCCATTCTCATCAAAGTCGCCTGGGCCGATCGAAACAGGTACGTCACCCAGACGCGTCAGCACAACGCGATTAACGGCCCACAACTTGTTAGAAGTGTCTGCGTCACCAAACTCGAGGTCGAGTGTGCCATCGGTCACGGGAACATCGAACTCGAGCGTGTTATTCACTCCGATTGGGTGATCGATATCCGAGATCCCATGTGTTCCTTCGGCCGTGACGAACATGTTATCCAGGTTGCGGTTCGCGTCGCTCATGTTGAACTTCACCCGCCAAACGCCGTCACGAATCTCATGAGACCAAGTGGTGTCGTTGGTTCCCCAGACAAGGTCGCGATTGAAATCATTGCCCACAGCTCGATCTTCCGCGAAGACCGTATCACTCCAATTGATGTCGCCGAAGGTATCCGGTGTGATGCGTTCAGCAGGGGGAGTGGCACCGATGAACACTGGTGACGTTGAAGTACCAAAATCATAGGTGTAGGCGTCGGCATTGAGGTCGACCACATAGTCGGCATCCCCGATACGTTCCAGGTTAATGCGATTCACAGCCCAACGTTTGTCTGTAACATCATCGTCGCCAAAGGTGAGGTCTAGGAATCCATCGTTCACGGTCACTTCGAAATTGAACGTGGTATTCACTCCCTGTGGCCGATCGATATCGGAAACTTTCCGCTCGCCTTCAGCATCGACGAACATATTGTCGAAACTAAACTCAGGATCGCTCATATTAAGCGTCACGCGCCAGATACCTGAGGCAATTTTGTGGCTCCAAGTCGTGTCTTGGAAACCTCGCACGAAGTCGCGGTTGTAAGCGTTCTGACCGGAGTTGGGACGATCTTCCGAAAGGACTCCAATGCTCCAAGTAATGTCACCGGTTGTCTCGTGGGTAATGCGTACCGCTTGAACATCGTTGCTGCTGAACACCGGTGAAGATGGTGTCCCCGGGTCGTAGGAGTAGAAGGTTTGGGAGGTATCCACGGTGATGCTTGTCGAGCGCACGTAGACGGCTCCCCAGTCGGTTCTTCCGGTCGAATCGACTACCGTGTAGTGGAAAAAGTCGTCACCGCTGACACTTGCCGGCGGCGTATAGATGATCTCATTACGACCGCCGGGTCCCGTGTTTTGAGACAGACTGATTGTACCGCCGAGGAAGCTGACCGTGTCACGAAGCTGAGCATCTAGGACATCGTTGTTCGCGTCATGATCGTTGGCAATCACATCAATAGTAACCGGACTGCCGTTGGCAACCACTGAGTCAACCCAGCCAAATGGGGCGACTTCGGGCTCGTTGGCAACCGTATCGCCAAACTGGAGCTTATTCTGTTTGGCATCGAGTACTCGGTTCGCCTCACCGGTTGAAAGTCTCCCAATATTACGAGAGCCGGCACCGGACATAATGCTGATACCGCGGCTGTCTTGGTCGGCGGGAGCCCCTGCGGCATTACCGTTCGGGCGCGGACGCGATTCGTAAAAGTCGGCCGAGTGAGTGGTACCACTAGGGACATGCCCCAAGTTCCACGAGTGCCCAAATTCATGGGCAAGCGTTCCATCGGCCCAACTTGTTGGGCCGTTGCTGGCGCTCAGGGCGTAACGAAAGCTCCCCCCCACGCTGTTCACGTACGCCAGCCCCGAAGGTGCAGCGCGTACGTGATAGACCGCCAAGTCGTGGGTGTTACCAACCTCTTGCGGGTTGTTATTCCAATAGTTGCGGAAGGCAGACAGTCCAGCGCTATCGTTACCGTTCGCGACATTAAACGGATCGCTGCCCGTGCGAATGATGACGGTCCCCAAGCGATGCTTGATACCGGCGGCACGCAAGAAACGAGCATCAAGGTTACCAGGAATGCCCTGAGCGACCGACATCGCGTTATCGACTTTCTGTTGAGTCGTCGAACCGCTGTAGTTGTTCAGCAGTGCGGCTGAGCCAATTTCCACGCCGACTTCGAATTCGCGAATCTCGATAGTTCGTGTTGGAGCTAGGGTTGTTGCGGAGACGTTAGGGTCACCTTCTGAGAAGGGGCCGCCATCACCAGCAGCGGCTGAGGGAGTCAAAGCGCTCACCTCCGTCTCATCGCCTGCGATTCCACAACAGGAAGAGCAAGTACAGCCCGGGGGGTGGCCGCCACCAGTCTCGTCGGTGTGGTCTTCGGGGGCATGATCGGGGATGCCGTCACCATTGTGGTCGTGGTTATCGTAGGAAGCAGGTGCTTCCGCCTCGACGGAAATGCGATGCTGGCCGGTCGTTGTACTCGCAGAGTAAGGCTCGACAGTGATCGACGGTTGGTTGGGTCGTATGATTGTTGCGTGCAGTCCTGTTTCTCCCAGCCACGCACTGACCGCAAGTCGAGGATCCTCTGCAACCGTACCAAGATAAGAACGATCGATGCCGTGATCGACTTGCTCTAAGTTGCCGCTACCATCATCGACAAGAAACTTCGTGTTCTCACCAAAGATCGAATTCTTATTAAGTTCAAGCGTGAGGGTTTCTCCGGCATATTCGATCTCAACAGCAAAGCTTTCCGGCAAGCCTGTTGGAAGAACAAGGTCGGCGTACGACGCACCCACAACGTTCTCGGACGACAATGCTGGCGTTCTTGGAGCTTGACTTTGCTGCCACGCAAGAAAGTCAGACGCGAAGCTGACGCTTGCCTGGTCCGAGCTACTGAGGTCTGCCGTGGTAGCGTCGGCAGCAAGCAGGCGGCGTTCCTCTAAGGGCTCGAAGCGAAGCTGTAAATCTTCCTGTCGGCGTTTGCGGTTTGTGGCCATTTCTTCTCAGTTCTCTCGACCTTGTTTCGTTGAACAAGGGCTTGGTTGTTCTAGGGTGATAAGTCGTGTGTGGCCTCTTATCTCATTGCTGCGTTAGGTGTTGCGGCAAAAAGACCCTGATATCTCTTCTAAATCAATTCAGATAAGTGTTCAAAAGCTCTGTCCGTCGATTGGAATTCGGTTGGCCTCTCACCGGGCTCTGTTGCAGATCGCTTTAGGGTCATGCTTCTACCGACTCTCGTTTTCACGGATAGCGAGTCGACATCTTGGCTTTGATTCGTCAGCGTCGTGAAGTAAGAGTCCACGTGAGCTTCTTCCAATGAGATTCTTTCCTTCTTCGGAAGCTCACCGATAGCGGTGCCTTCAGTGGCCAGCGTTTGGAAGCGGCTCAACACGGGCAAGTCGGGCTCGTCGAAGTAAGGTTGCTCGAGGGGAGGCGCTGGCGAAGGCTCGGACTGCACGGCAGCAACAACCGCTGCATTGCTTGACGAGCTGCTCGCAGCGGTGGCCGGTGGTCCCGTAATGGTTTCAACTTGGAACTGCACATTGTCCAGAAACGCTAGCGAAGAGCCCCCCGCGTTGTCCATGGTAAGGACCAACTGCGGACTCATACCAGCATCGGCAGCAGTCGCGGTGTAGCTGAAATTCAGCGTGTTGAGTGAGCCCCCGCCGCTAGAGACCAGCGTTCCGTCGCTAACCGTCCCCAAGTTGTAGGTATTGCCACCGAGGATGATCTCCGCGGCGAAGTCGTGAGCGATTCCATTACTGCTGCCCACATCAAATGAGAGCGTAAAGGTATCGTTCTCGGCGACGGAATGGGCGAACACTTCCGAAGTAAGTGTCACTAATGCATTGTCGTTAGCGAGGGCATAGGCGGTACCGTCTGAGGGAACGAACGCGGAGGTCCTGGCCCAGCCGCCAACACCCGTGGTAAGTTGCGCGGTCCAGCCGGGAAGCGTCGCTGGGGCGGAACTATTCGTAAGCACTTGGGTGGCGTTGTTGACTAATCCTGTCGAGCCCGTCCAGTCCTCGAACGAGCCGTTGCCCGCGGTGTTGTCAATCAGCGTGGTGACGACAATCTCGCCTGCCCCCTTGTTACGCTGCCAAGAAAGGAAATCGAAACCAGCAACTTGGCGATCGAGGTCTACGTCGGCAGCACCGTCAGTGCCGTATTGCGCTTGCCAATCGGCGAGGTCCGCGCCGTTGACTTCCTGATCGGCATTAAAATCACCAGGGAACAGCGGCAGATCGTTCACCTTCTCGAGGGAGATTCGATTGATAACCCAATCTGGCGTGGCCCCGCCATTGTCGGCGAACTGAAGGCTAAGCGAACCATCGGTCACCTGAACGCGGAAGACTTCCTCAACGAATTGACCGGCAGTGCTATCGAGGTCGGCGATTTTTACTTCGCCTTCGGCCACGATGGAAAGATTATCGTGAGCGTTGTCCCCATCGCCACTAGTGATCGTCACGTCCCAGATTCCGTTGGCGATCACATGCTCCAGAGTCGCGGAGCTGCTGGCACTAACAAAGTCGCCCGCGATACTTCCGCCCGTGGCTGTGCTGCCAGAGGATACGGTGCCGGTCCACTCGATGTCGCGATAGGTTTCGGGAGAAATCAGCTCGAAGCCAGGACCCACGGTCGAGTCCTTCGCACCCAAATCGTAGTCGTAGGCCGTCAGGCTCGTATCAACGATGGCGGGCGCATCGCCGAGACGATTGAGCGAGAGACTATTAACCACCCAGTTGGGATCGGCGCCACCGACATCACTGAAGGTAAGCTCCAATTGGCCATCGGTCACTACGGCTTGCCCTGTAACCACGGTGAAGACCGAGCCATCGCTATCAATGTCGACAGTGTTGCCAACTTCCAACCAACCGTTCTCAGCCACGACCCGCATATTCTCGTGTGCATTGCTATCTTCTCCCATCCGAAGCGTAACTTCCCACAGCCCGTTCTGTAGATTGTGTCGCAACGTGCGTTCGTTGGCGCTATGCACAAAGTCACGATCAAGGTCACCTGTGCCGGTGCCTGAATCCGCGGCATTCACCGCTTCGTCCCAGAAAATGTCGCCGGTGGTCAGCGGCGAAATTCGTGTCCTTCCGCTCTGCACAGGCGAGAGCGGTGTGCCGAAGTCGTAATCGAACTGTGTGGCACTCGTGTTGACGGTGACATTCTCGCCTTGGTCCGCGTCGTTCGACCAGACTTGCACCTCGGCGAGAGACAAGATTTGGTTCTTCGTCTGCGTAAGCCGCACGTAACGAGCCCCTTGGACGGCATCCAGGCGTGTACCGCCGGACGTGGTCGAGCCATTGATGAGCAGCGCCCCACCGGGACCGATTTCGATCGTGGAGTAAGTTGGCTCGAAATCGGAGTAGTTGAACTGACGGCTCCACAACTGTGAGCCGCCGTTGTCAGGATCGTCGTCCCAGACGGAAACAACCACGTCATCGATTCGCGAGGCGGCGTCAGTTCGGTTGAAGACGGCTATTTGATCGATTTGTGCGGTCCGTTCCAAATCGACTTGCCACCAGATCGGATGCACTTGCAACGCCGAGGTGAAATTGACGATGGGGAGAACCACTCCGTCGTTGGCGTCGCTTGCAAATCCAGCTGCGGCGACGTCGCCATAGAAGTCGCCCGACTGCGACGCGGTGCCCGTTTGGGCTAGGTTAAGTGGTGAAGGCGCTGCGTCGCTCGATTTCACCCGTACTTCGGCGAGCGAAAGTTTGCGACTGGTCGGACCATTTTGTTGAATACGTACAACACGCCCCTCGTGGGCAGATGCCAGCCGCATCGTGTTGGAGTTTGGGGTACCGCTGCCGTTGATGGCCAACGAAGTGCCGATTTCTCCGCCATCAATCACCAGCGACTCACCCTGTCCCACGCTGCCGTTGGTGAAGTAAGTGTTCTCCCAGAGCTTGGTGCCTCCGCTGCTTGGATCGTCGTCCCAAACGGAAACGGTGAAGTTGCTCAAGTCGGTGAACTGGGAATCGTCGCGGTTGACGATCTCAATCTCCCCGATGCTGAAGCCTTGGGCAAAGCGAACTTGCCACCAGTTGTTCAGCCCAGCTTGCGTTGAGGAGAGCGTCGCGGCGTCACCATCGTTTGCATTCTCCGCGACGAAGCTGCCATCGGTACTCGATTGCGAGACGACACCGTCGGTAATCGCCAGATTCGTCTCGCCGTAGCCGTAGACCTTGATTTCACCCAGTGCGAGTTGATCGTTGCCCGCGTTATTCTGGCCAAGAAGCTGAACCCTCACGAACCGACCGGTGATACTCTTCAAGCTCGTGCTGCCGTCATTGCTGAACGAATCCGGATGGATCGAAAGGCTTTGTCCAGCTTGGGGCGATTGTCCGCTGGTGAAATAATCTTGATTCCAAAGCTCGGTGCCTCCTGAACGCGGGTCCGCATCCCAGACCGACACACGGAAGTTGCTCATCCGATCCGGCTGCGAAGTAGGCGGGCTCAGTTTAATGCTGTGCAGTGGAATCTGCTCACCGAGGTCGACCTGGATCCAACTCTCCGCAAGGTCGCCCGTCTCGTTATTATCGCTAAGGTTTCCATTCAGTACGCCGGGGGCAGCGGCACTGGTGTTCTCGCTTAGTGAAAGCTCTGCCGTTGCTGTGCCGGTAACGTCGCGCACAGCAGCCCCTCGGACTCCATCCCCTTCAATGAGGTAGAACCGATCAAGATAGGTGTTGAGGCGCCCTTGATTCTCGAAGGTAATGGTCGCGGTTGCCGCCGAGGGGCCTGTCGTGAAAGTCAGTTCGTCGTAGCCTGACTCCCAATCTTTGTTGCCAAATTGAATGCCAACGGTCTCTCCCCCAATCGATGAAGCCCGCATCGTGAGGAGATCGTCCGTGGGCGGCGCTTCATTGAACAATCGGAACGCACCGAGACCGATATTCGCTGCATTTGCGCCTGTGACAGAAACATAAATGTCATGCACACCCGAGACCTCGGCGAGATTCACTCGTGTCACTCGCCAACGGTCAAGTGTGGTGCCGCTGTTTAATTCGCTGAAGTCAGCAATGATGGGGCCGGTCGAGCTATCAATTCGGACCTGAACGCCAACACCATCGACGGCTTCTCCAAATCCGTCGAGCGGGTCTTCAATATGCAGAAGGTCAATGATGTCGTACTGTCCAGGGTCACCGAAATCGACATCGTCGTAGCGCACCCACTCGCCCGCACCAAGGCCCGTAACGAGGCCTTCATTGCGATGAGTTCCCGTGCTCACGCTGCCGGACACTCCATCAAACTGGTTGCCGTCCACAAGGCGATTGACCACTCTCGCGGTGACACCGACCGTGTAAGTCGTGTTGGGGGTAAGGCCTGTGAAAGTCCTTTCCATGGCAGCCCCCGGTGTGAATTCGACGCTCTGAGTGCGGAAGGTCCCCGTGAGTGAAGTGCCTGAGGAAGCCAGATTCCAGGAATTACGATCCGACGAATTGGGTGAACCAGAGACGGTCGTCCAGTCACCGATTCCTTCAAGAAACTGACCATTGCGGTACAGATTCGTACCAGGCAATGGTTCCCAGGCGAATGCGGGATTCGGCTCCGTCGTGAAGTTGTGACCCGCGGTCCAGGGCGTCGCACCGAACTCAAAAGCCCCGGCATCGGGGGCAGCACCAACGTAGCCATCGTTAATGCTGGGGATTATGATCCCCGCATCGATCGCTCCAGAGCTAGCAGCAAGGGTGTAGTCGTCGCCAAAGAAATTCGTGAAATCGGAAGTCGAGTAGTTGTAGTTACCGCGCACATCAACGCCAATCGCTTCCATCCGATCCACATTGATCTGCAGATTATTGTTGTAGCGAGTTTGAATCGCCTCGCGCGAATCAAGGTTTCCTGAGGGCGCCGACGACTCGCTTGTGATGAACGTGTTGTGATACGCTTGCCGGAAGTCCAATCCCGAAGCTCTGAATACTGGCCGATTGATCGTCGTATTCGTAAAGTCGTGAAACAGATTGTGATGAATGACTAGGTTGTTGTTTTTTCCATAGAAGGCTTCAAAAATCCCCCGCGCGGCCGTGTCGCGAAAGACGTTGTGGTGAACGATCGAGTAGCTCGTGTTACCGTTGCCACCGTCCGAATCAAAAACGCCCGTGTCCCAGGAGAGTTTGCCGCCATCTTCAAAGATGTTGTAAGCAATCTCGCTGCGTGTGGGATAACCATCAAATACGCTGCGGGCGAATTTGCTGACGGTGTTGTGGCTGAACAGGAGCTGATCGGCACCCGAGGCACTAATCGTTCTTGAAGTGCCGAAGTAACCAATGTCATGAATATAGTTGTTGACGATCTCGTTGCGAAAACCGCCTACGGTGACAAAGGAGCCCCAAACATCGCTGAATTCATTGTCACGAAGAACGTTGAAGTCACCGTTTAGAATGAAACGCCCAAAGTTACCGCGATCGTACGCGTAGAAGCGGTTGCCTTCGTAAAGATTGTTGTCGGTGTTACTGTCGGTTTCGATACTCACACCACGGAATTCAATGTCCTTGACGTGGATATGGTCGCGACCCCGGGCGTCGAATCCATAGCCGCGCTGTTTGAACTCAAATTCGAGATTGGCGTCGGTGTTCGGGTTGTAGCCGGGGCCCATATCACCGAAGTGATAGTAGAGCCGACCGTTGCTATCGTCCTTGTACCACTCGCCCGCCTGATCGACGGTTTGCAGCGCATCGAAAATGTAGTAGCCGTTGGTTTGCTTTTGTGAGATGACTCCGACGGGCGTGTCATAGGTGATCGTACCATTGGAGGAGAAGTCCGTGATGGTGCGTTCGACGATGATGTAGTCGTGCGTGTGGAATTTGATCCGCGCGCCGTTCCAAAAGTCATTGCCGAAACCGCCGAGGTCGTCGACCTGGAACGAGCTCGCATTGTTCGCCAAGCGACCATTGGGCAACTGCCCCCAGTCGTCAATGTCCAGAGGGTCGTTCTCACCCCCTTGGCGACCGATATGTTTCAGCTCGCCATTGACGAACACCGTATTGGCATCGCCGTCACTGATGTTACTGGCATTGCCCGGAGCCGTGGCGTACCAGATGTCACCACTATGTTGCGTCCACGTCCCCGTGATGAGGTCGCCACCCGAGATGACCACGTCTTCGCTGTTGTAAGCACTGAACGTGATCGGATTGGACGAGTTCCCTGAGCGTGGCAGGTCGACCTCCTCGCGGTAAGTCCCGCCGCGAATCAGCACGGTGTCACCAGCTTGAGCGGCGTCGGCCCCCGCTTGGATGGTTGCAAACGCACTGCCAAGGGCCGTACCGTTGTTACTGTCGCTGCCGTTATCCCCATCGACGTAGAAAGTCGTGAGCAGTTGACGCTGTTCGAGCGTCTCAAGGCGAAGCCTGCGCTCTTGCACTCGCTGTTTCTTTTTGCGACGCGGCGCCTTCGTGAGCTGCTGCGTGGCAAGTCTAAACCGATGCTGTAATTTCATCTCTCGTCTGTTCCGAAAGTGAGAGGTAGGTTGGGCTGCCGCCGGTATCTCAGCCGTCCGTATCGTTTGCTGAAGGTACGGTCGACATTGCTGCCCAGATTGCTAATCCCGCCTGATTCGAAAGCGCCCCAAGACTTTCGGACAGATCGTTAGAGTAGGTCGAACACTTCATCCAGCAGTTGGTAAACGTCCGCGGCACTGCCGGATTCATGCGGTGCTTCCATTCTAGTCAAAATCCCCGTTTCGCCACGGGATTGGGCCAAATCGAGCCATTCTTGTTCGGAAAACCGCAGCTGGAGTGGCCATTCGTATCGTTTGTAGCCCTTTTCTATTGAAAGAACGTCTTCTGCGGCGATTTCGACGGCAGGCGTCCCCTCCGAAGCAAGCATCGTGAGGCTTACTGAAGTTGAGAATCGTGGGGCCGCTAAGAATGTCTCCCCAGCAACGCCTTGGTCGAAGTAAACGGGTTGCTCTAAGGGTAAAGCGACTCGGGCTGCCGGAAACTCAATGGCTTCAACGGCGACCGGCTCATTCGCGGTACTTGCGGCTACCACAGAACTCGATTGACTACTGGAGCCCCCAGGAACCCCAGCCACGCTTACGGCTTCAAAATGCACATTATCTAAGTAGGCCTTCGAGGAACCTCCTTGGTTCTCAATGGTGAGAATTAACTGAGGATGGTGGCCGGCGTCTGCCGCCGTGGCCGTGTGGCTAAAGCTAATGGTATTGAGCGTCTCACCCGCTCCGCCAGAGACAAGTGTCCCATCGGAGATGGTCCCTAGATCGTAGGTGTTCGCTCCGAGAACGATCTGAGCCTGGTAATCGTGTGCGACGCCGTTACTGCTACCGACATCAACCGAAACATTGACGGAGTCTCCTTCGGCGACACTGTGAGAAGTGAATGCGTCCGAGGTGAAGGTGACCACGGCACTGTCATTTGCCAAGGCGTAAGCGTTGCCGTCGGAAGCCACATAAGCCAGCTCGCCATCCCAACCACCAATGCCATTGCTGACGGTCGCGGTCCACCCATCAATCGAAGCCGTCGCCGTGTTGTTGGTATAAACACGATGCTTGAGCGGATCGACCAACAAGCCTACGGCATCCGTTTGATCCTCAAACGAGCCGTTCCCTAGCGAGCCGTCGATCAGCGTCGTCCGCGTGATCACGCCGGCACCAAGCGTCTGCTGCCAGGCGAGAAAGTCGAAGCCAGAAACGGAACGATCGAGGTTGGCATCGGCAGCCCCGTCGGTTCCGTATTGATCGGCCCATAGATTGAGATCCGCTCCTTCAACCATGCTGTTCGTGTCGAAGTCGCCAGCATAACCGGGGAGATCAGAAACCTTCTCGAGAGACAGCCGATTCAGTACCCACTCATCGGTGTCGCCCCCTAAATCGGAGAAGGTCAGTGAAAGTTGCCCATCCTCGACCCTCACGCGGAAAGTTTGCTCCGCAAACTCGCCGAGGGCCGTGTCGAGATCGTCGATTTGCAGGAGACCTTCTGCTGCAACCGACAGGTTATCGCGGGCGGAATCGGCATCTCCTGTGCTGATTGTCACATCCCAAATGCCGTTGGAGATGCGATGTTCAAGCTTTGCGGCTTGAGAACTGTGAAAAAAGTCTCGCTCTAGGGAGTTCGCATGATCTCGATCAGTGCTTTGGACCGAACCAGTCCAGGAGGCAAATGGCGAGCTGGTGGTGGTGAGGAGATCGAACCCTGCTTCCAGTGGCGAAGAGAGCGTTCCCAGGTCGTAGTGGTACTCGGTGGCATTGAGGTCGACTGGGATTTCTTCGGGCTCGACATCGGCGAAGGGGTTCGCCGCGATCGTGGCAATCGCGTGATGTTGGGCGTGCGCCCAAGCTTCGCGAACCGCAGCGCTAACGTTGGGGATGCCGTGTCCGAAGGTGTTGTCCCGTCCTGCCGCTCCGACATCGGTCACGGTATCCGCCAACAACTGCCGCACTTCACCCGCTTCGAGTTCTGGGTTCACACTCCAAATCAATGAGGCGTAACCCGCCATGACGGGATTAGCCGCCGAGGTACCCCCAAAGGTACCAGCACTGCCATCAGGTCGCGTCGAGGGCACATTGGTCGGTACGGCAAATGTCAAGTTTGGCCCAAAATTGGAATAGCCTGCCAGAAAAACGCTGCTGGCGTTGCGCTGACCGTGAACGGTCGTGCTGTTATATTGCAAGGCGCCAATCGCCATCACGTTGTCGTAGGTGCCTTCCAACCGGGCCATCCCGCCGGAGAGACCATCCGGGTGTGAAGTGATCGCAATGTCTTGGCTGCCATTTCCCGCGGCAATGGCGAACAAGGCCTTGTCCGCATTGTTAGCAACTCGCGACTCTTCAAGGATGTTCAGCCAGTACTCACCCTGGATGCCACCTTGGTAGACGACGCGCGTCGCCGAGATGCTATTCAGATGGTCGAGCCCCGCCTGGATCGCCGTGTTGATGCCCACGTTTTCCGGCCCGTAGACGTCGAGCACCAGGACCGGGCTCTCCCAGTTGAGTCCTGCGATTCCTTGGCCGTCGTTGGGGGTCGAAGCCATCACCGAGACCGCCTGGTAACCGTGGTCTGAGCCGTTGGCATTGCCAAAAAAGCTCAACCGGTTCGAGGAAAGATCCGGATAGTTCGCCGGATTGGTCTGCGTGATGCCTGTGTCGAGCGAAACGAGCAAAACATCATCGGACCCGCGCGTAAAGCGCCACGCATCGGTGACATCGCCGATCGTTAGATCCCATTGCGAAGTAAAGCGTGGGTCGTTCGTGCGCGTTTGCAACTCCGTGACCGTCGTGCCGCTCGGCCCACTAAATTGCAAACGTTCGATTCCTTGGAAGTAGATTTCGCGACCATCGTTCAAGCGGAGATAGTCGAATGCCGTGCCGTCATAAATCGCCTGTGATGTGACCATGCTGTTCGCAACGTGGGAGCCCACGGCGGCACCGTTGAGACTGGCCACAGCCGAGGTATCAAACCCAAAAAACAGCGTATCAGTACCGCCACCACCGTGGTAAATCGAACCAGGAGAGAGCGTGTTGCTAAACAGGAACGTCTCCGCCTGGAAGTCACCCGTCACGGTGGCCACGGGCAGGACCTCAAGAATCAGCGAAGGCGAAATCGTCGAAATCCCATCCGAAGTCGTAGCAACGGCGAAAATCTCTTGAGTTCCCGCCAATGTCGAGTAGCCGTCGAGATTGATTAGCTCGTTACTGGCGGTGGCTCCCGAAAACTCTCCCAGTTTATAGAACGCATCGTCCTCTCGAGCGTAGAGATCGACTCCCAGAAGGTCGCCACTGACGACATCGAGATCATAATCGAGTGTGATTGCCGAGGACTCGAAGACCGTCAACGAGGAGTCGTCCCCCGAAGCATCAGCGATACCAAACGAAAGAAAGTCAGCCGCCAACGGCAAGCGAGCTTCCAGATGTTCAACACCCGAGATGACTAGTCGCCTGGGCCGCGACTGCCCTCGCCTTTGGAGCCGGCGAAGCAGTGGGAAGCGTTGGAGGAGAGTAAAAGGGCCCACTTGGCCTGCCAGCGGGCGGTGAGGACGTCGGTTATCCATGCCGTTCAGTGATCTCGGAGGGGAGTGTGATTCTGTTGGTAGGAGCTTTCAAATGAGGCTCCGCAGATTCACTGGGGTAGCGTCTCAGGTTCCGGACTGGACGCCAGAATTCCTACGACGAATCGCAGGTATCTATAGATAATGTTCTTGTGGAGCTCAATTCACCCAAAATCGGGCCGGAATCTAGGCGCCGCCCGCCCGAGGTATGCCGCTGTCAAAGATCACTCACTCGAAATCTCAAAAAAACGACCGTTCGTAAGTGTCTATCTGATAGCGGCTTGCGCCGATTCATGGTCATCGGCAGATAATTGACGGTTAACTGCAAAGCAGAGTGGACATAATCCTACACGGAAAGTCTACGGACTGAGCAATGCTTACTGGCTTTGCCCAGCAGTGGCTTTCCGTGTTAGGAACAAGCAAATCAGTCGTCGGTGCTTCAAATTCGGCTTTTCTGGCCGAAGCACGCAAGCCCGGGCAGACCGACGACAATATGCAATTCTCTGGCTTTTCATTTTTTTTTAGGTATTATCAGCAGGATCGGAGCAAATTTTTGAGGTTTGCGCTCTTCAGGCGAGGGGTGCGATTGCAATTACTTTTCCATAGCGATTCCGCATGCTGTATTCGCGCCCAGCAAGCTGAGGCACTGCTGCATACTCGCTTTTGACTTGTTCAACATTTGATTTTCTTATTCTAATCGGAGGGTTCTAATGAGGTTTCATGGAAAGTTTCTTATCACTGCTTGCGCACTCCTGGCGCTGACAGCTTTCATGGCCGATGCCAGTGCTGTCACGATCAGCCTGATCGATGGCGGCATCACCGCCGGTAACGGCGATTTCAACTATGAGGGGGGCGGTTCTGTCTCTGGCGTCGGCACTGCAGTTCCCAACGAGAACATTCCCCGTGATCGCTACCTAATTGGTTCGCCAAACACGGGTGGAACGCTTGACATTGAAGGTTGGACCATGCGTCGCCTCGCTTACAGTGGTGGCAACAACGCTTTTGGTCTCGACGGCAACTTCGGTTTCGACGCTGCCAGCTTCGAACCTGCCAACACCGGTTCCGGTCAGGCATTTACCAACGGCAACGGTAACACCATTGTCGATTTGATCGCTGATACGATCAATTTTAGCGGTGTTGCGGGCGACATCATCAATTTGAACTATCTATTAGGCAGTGACAGCGGTAGTGGTACTGGTTCTGCAAACTCGACCGTCACACTAACTCTAGACGCGGGTCTCGGCTCAGAGCAGACCATCACCTACGCCACGCAGACCCGAACTGGCACAGCGCGTGATGGCTCGACTGACGTTTCCGAGGTTTACGTTTCGACCGGCGCCTACAGCACGATTGATCTCACCTTGCAGATGAATCCGGGGTCGAACAGCACTCGTTCACTTATTGACGACGTGCGTCTGACTGTGGAGACGATCCCTGAACCAACAACGCTCGCTCTGATTGGCTTGGCCCTTGCGAGCGGTGGCATGGTACGTCGTCGTTCCTAATCGTCTTGATGGAGTTTACTTCTCTTCACTTATCGTATTCGAATAGGAATACATAACTTTTTTGGAGGGTTCTAATGAAGATTTTCAGTTTTGCTGCTGCATGTGTAGCAGCCTGCCTCTTCGCCAGCTCGGCTAACGCCGGTCTGGTTCATCACTACGCCTTCGACGATCTTGTCGACGGTGGCAATGCAACCGACTCCGTCGGCGGTGCCACAGGCACCTGGAATGGCGACGCTGGGGCAAATATCGCCGTCGGTGGTTTCATCGGTGCTGGTGCCTCTCAAACGAACGACGAGAATGGTGGTAATGGCGAAGAACATTACACCACCTCGAACCTCTCCGGCCTTGATGGTGCGTCCGCCATGGCACTCTCGATGTGGTTCAACACCAATGTCGATACCAATAACAACTCGACCTACAACGGCCTTGTCATGACGCGCAACCTGCTTTCCAGCTTTGGTGGCGGCAGCGAGAACTGGGGTATCGCTTTAGAGAACAACAATACCCCTCGCCATATCGACTGGCGTGTTGATGGTGCCTCCGGCACGGAAACGGACAACATTATCGGCAATGCCACTGATCAATGGCGTCATGTCGTCTTCGTCTGGGATGGTGTAAATGGGGCTCGCCAACTCTATCAAGATGGTGTGCTTATCCACAGCGAAGGTGCTCAAACGGGTACGATCACCAACGGTAACTCGTGGGACATCGGCAACGATACTTGCTGCGGCAACCGCGAATTCACCGGCACGATGGATGATATTGCCTTCTACAATCGCCCGCTCAATGCGTCGCAAGTTGCGAAGCTTTATTCAGGCGGTCTTGCTGGCCTGAATGCATCTGAGGCGATTGGGGTCAATGCTCCTGAGCCTTCGACCTTCGCCCTGACCGGCTTGGCTTTTGCCGCCAGCTTGGTCATGGTTCGCAAGCGTAAGTAGTAACGACAAGTCGCACTCGCCCGACCGTAGCATCGTGCTGCGGTCGGGTAAGCGGCACTCAAATTTAGTTTTTAGGCTTTTCCAAGCCGGGCAGCAGAGAACGAATCACTCACGAACATTCAAATTCTTTCGACGTTTTGTTTTTAGGCATTTGGCCAAAGGATTTTCGATATGAAACGTACTAGCTTTTTTGGAACGGCAGCCGCGCTGCTAATCCTCAGCGCAACCACAGCCCAGGCACAGGTACCCGTGCCAGATATTGCTCACTTCCGCTTTGACTCCGTCGGAGCCACGACGCCCAACGACGTAGTTGGCGGCGGCGACGCCACTTGGTTTGGTCCTGCTGGCGACAACGTCCTGGCTACCGGCCTGATCAATGGTGGTTCGCAAACGAATGACGAAAACGGCGGCAATGGCAATGAACATTACCGTGTTGAACTTCCGCTCATGGACGGTGCTGACGGCCTTACCATCTCACTTTGGTTCAACCAGAACGTCGACAGCAACAACAACAGCACATATAACGGCCTCTTCATGGTTCGTGACCTGCTCTCCAGCTTTGGTGGTGGCAGCGAGAACTGGGGTATTGCTCTCGAGAACAATAACAGCCCTCGTCACATTGATTGGCGTCTGGATGGTGCTCCTGGTCCCGAGGATGACAACATCATGGGCAACAACCAAGATCGTTGGGACCACGTTGTTTACACCTGGGACGGTACCGATCAAGGCGACGGCATGGGTGAGCGAGCTCTCTTCCTGAACGGTACGGAGCTACAGCGCATTGATGCTCCTATCGGCACCATCACCGACAGCGGCACTTGGCGCATCGGCGACGACGCCTGCTGCGGTAGCCGCGAATTCACCGGCACGATGGACGATCTCGCCGTTTGGGGCCAAGCCCTGACAGCTGCTGAAGTCATGGAACTTAACACGAACGGCCTGGCCGGTATCGATGCCGCCGGGGTCACTCCGCCGAAGAAGGGCGATACGGACCTCGACATGGATACGGATCTCATCGACTTCGAAGTTATCCGCGCGAACCTGTTCCGTGATTTTGGCGGTACTCCTCCAACCCGCGCCGAGGGTGACCTCAACGGTGATGGTGCTGTCGATTTCGTTGACTACCGCGAGTGGAAGACCGAGTACGACTCTGAGAACCTGCCCGGTTCTTCGAGCGTGCCAGAACCTGCATCGGCTGTTTTGCTTTTGCTTAGCACGATCGGATTGGGTGTCACTCGACGACGAGGTTAGATCGAACCTCTAAGCCACTTCTACTCATTTTTCGATAACTATTCTTCGGAGATATACCGTGAAAATTTTCTCTCTAACGCGTGCGTTTGCATCGTTGGCGATTGTTGCACTAGGTGTTTCAACCGCTGTTGCCCAAACGCCTCTCGCGCACTGGACCTTTGACGAAGGCATTGACGACTATTCGATTCTTTCATCGACTGACACTACCGGTGGTGCCGTCTCGGACGCTACGTGGCAAGACGCCGGTGGAGCGGGGCTCACCTACGGCCCTGGCCAAATCGGTGGAGCGGCTTATTTGGATGGTGCTTCGGAGGCGGGGCGTAGCTTTTTGGTTACGGTAGACACAGCCCTTGCCAGTGCAACCAACTTTTCAATTTCTGGCTGGTTCCTACCTGCAACCTCTCAGACAGGAGACAACTATAAAGGTCTCTTCATGGGGCGGTCTGTCGAAGACAACAGCGGAATGAACCAAAACTGGGGTCTTGCTTACCGCGACCAGAACAAGATTGACGGTCGAGCAAGTGGTGGGGCCAATACTTCGGCTGATTTCACGATCGTACCAGACGGTGGCCCCAACGATGGCTGGTACCATGCTGTTCTAGCATGGGATGGAATTTCGAGTGATCATGAAATATTCATCAATGGAGTGTCACAAGGTACCCAGTCCAATGACGCTTTCGGCATTCTCAATGGCGGAATGTTTGATATCGGACAAGATCCCACCGGCGGTAATAACCGCTATTTTCGTGGTGCACTTGATGACTTTGCGATCTACAACGTGACGCTAACCTCGGGGCAAGTCACGACGATCTACAATAACGGCCTCGGAAATGGCACGACCTCGACGCCGGCGAATGGCTCTGCCGTTGCCGACTTCCTGCCGGGTGACGTAGATCGTAATGGTACCGTGGACGCAGGCGACTACGCCACGATTCGCGATGCGATGAACTCAACCGTTTCCGGACGCGACGAAGGGGACCTCGATGCCAACGGAGTCGTGAACCTTGACGATTTCGCCGAGTGGCGTGCCAATGCTCCGGCCGCGGTACTTGCTTCTCTCGGCTTCGTTCCTGAACCTTCATCCTTGATGCTCATGGGCTTGGCGGGGCTGTTTGGACTCGGTCGCTCGCGGCGTCGTTCCTAATCCCAATAGGGCCGGCACCAAGCCGGTGATTTACCCTTCACCAAAGATCAAACTTTTTATTAGGGGGTCATCAAGACCATGAATATTCGTCATTTACTAACGCTGACTGCCTGTGGAGCGATGCTCGCTCTCAGCGCGTCGGCAACCTTTGCCCAGACGGTTGAGCTGGAAGTTAATCGCGTCACTGGCGAGATCCGGCTTGTTGCTAACGGCGGCGATGTCGAGATCGACAGTTACCAAATCTCTTCCACCATGGACGCCTTGAGCCTTGCTGAGTGGAATAGCTTCGAGGATCAATTCAATCCTGGACAGCTCGACAACACCAGTTGGTTTGAATCGGGCTCCGCACCGAACCCGCTTTCGGACAGCAACCTTAGCGAGTTGAAAACCCTTGGCACCTCAACGATCACAGCTGCTGGTGTCTCGATTGGCAATGCTTGGGATGAGGCGGCACGTCTCTCCGCCGATTTCCTCGTCGACGTCGAGGAAGGGTTGGCGTTCACCTACGGCACGCCTAGCACCGGTGGCGGAACGATCAATGCAGGCGCAATCACCTTCACACCGGATAACAAGGAACATAATAATCTGGTGCTGAACATTGATAGCTCGGGGAATGCCTCCATCGAGAACGAGTCGAACACCGCCGTCAATTTGACCGGTTATTCGATCTTCTCGGATACGGCTGCTTCTCTTGACGTTAGCTTTGCAGGCATTGCCGAAGCTGGATGGGAGGATGCGAATCCTTCGGATACTGCACTGTCCCAGACGAATCAGACGGGATCTCGTCTCTTGAATCCAGGTGATGAGGTTTCCATCGGAAACATCACCCTGATTGGTCTGAACGCGGGCAATCTTGACTTCGATTACACCATCACTCAGACCGACATTAACCCTCGAACGGGAGAGCCTCTTAATTTGGCTACCATTAATGGCGAGGTTGAGGATGTAATTGGTGGTGGCGCCTTCGACGGGGCTGAATTCCTGCGTTTGCAACGTGAGAATCCAGCAGGCATTCCCAACTGGGAAACCAACTACGGCAGCGGTGCGTCAACGGCAAGCGTTGGTGCTGTTCCCGAGCCTAGTGCCATCGCACTTTGCCTACTCGGCATGATCGGCTTGGGTGCGACTCGCCGCAACAAGTAGTTTGGCGTTTTCCGCGGATTCCAAGTGTATAGTATTCGCAGAGGACGTACGATTAGTAGACGAACCTGCCGCTTGGTGTTTTTTTGTCACCAAGCGGCAGGATTACTTATCAAGGATCTAAATTTCGACCAGCCTTTCACGAGAAGAGGCAAGCTTGTCAGCGAGGCGTTGGTCAAGGAGCGAGCTAACAATGCACATTCCAGCAGTCGCCAATCACCACGGTAAACACCGTCGTACGAGTCGTGGCTTCACACTCGTAGAACTTTTGGTCGTGATCGCCATTATCGGCGTGCTCGTTGGATTGCTTCTGCCCGCAGTTCAAGCCGCCCGCGAAGCGGCACGTCGCTCGCAATGCGTCAATAACTTGAAACAGTTGGGGCTTGGCGTATTAAACTACGAGTCGGCTATTGGCAATCTGCCTCCAGGCTCATTAACAATACTGCCTGACCATGTTTCCACCGGAACCGGTGCGCGGGGCATTGGCTGGTCCCTGCTCATACTACCCTATTTGGAAACAGGAGTAATTGACGATCGCCTAAAATCAGAAATGCAGCGGAGGATTGCCAGCGGCGCGAGAGCCCAAGCAATGTTTGTTATTAGTGATCTAGGGTTAGGCGAAACGCGACTGCCAATCTACATTTGCCCCAGTCTAGGCGGGGAAGAATGGACCGAAGTTCCCGAACGTAAAGATTATTACGCCTGCAATGGTGGGAGTTTTCTCTTCGCAGCTGGAATCCCAGCAGATGAATGGCAGCCAAGATGCCGCTCCAGCTCGTCGTGCGATCGAGGCGATACTTTCTCAGATGGCGTCTTCTTGATGGCTGAGCAAGGGTTTGATATGTCGCGCGTGACCGATGGCACATCGAGTACGTTCGCCATCGGCGAAAGCGCACATCCTGCCCGCTTCGGAAAGAACGCAGATCAACGTCAGCCATCTCATGGTGCGACGCCGTGGTATTTCGGAGGAGCTGCAGCGATCAATGCCGAGATGACGGAGATTGTGTATGGCCCTAGTAGTGGACACTCTACAGGACGTTGTACTAGAGGAGTATCCGAACCGCTAAATTCTGATATCCGCTTCGAATCGAATTGGGAACAAGGATGGCTTGAGAACAACGCTCCTTTTGGAAGCGATCACGCTGGAGGTGCTAACTTCAACTTCGTCGATGGCCATGTGGAGTTCATCTCAGATGATATCGACACGGCAACTTATCTAGCCCTAGGAACGCGAGATCGGGGTGAGGTTGTTCAAGACTATTGATGGCTTGCCCCTGGGTGACCAGAGTGGGTTCACGACATAGTCATGTTTCTGAATGGAGTTGATTCGTTGGACAGAGCGATAAATTTCTACCGGATGTTTGTTTACCTTGCGCTGCCACTGCTGATCGTTGGTTGCAAAGAAGGTCGTACCTTAATCCCTGTAACTGGCAAAGTCACATTCGAAGAGAAAGTTGTACCGAACGGCAAGATAGTTTTTCTACCTAGTGGCGGTGGAAGGTCAGCTCGAGGCAGCATCCAATCAGACGGCACCTATCAGTTAAGTAGCTTTGAACATGGCGATGGTATCGCACCAGGAACATACAAAGTAACGATCACTGCTATTGAAGAGCCCAAAATAAAGCAAGAAGCTTCTTCGGGACGAAACCAAGAGACGATTAACGGTTACGCTGTCGATGGTGTCAATACATCTCAAAAACCTGCGAAGCTTAAATATATCGTCCCAATCGAATACAGCTACGAAAGCGAGACTCCGTTGACAGCGACAGTGGACGATTCAACAACAGAGATTAATTTTGATCTCCCAGTGAAGTAGCTTGCCATCCAGTCTGGATTACGGACCAACGCTGCGACAATGTGACATTGCCCATCATTCAAACCCGATCCGCAGCCCCAACGCATACTCGTTGGGCAACTTCTCAGGAAACCAAACCCGCAGCCCGTCGCCGTGGGCTTCCCAATTGAGATCCCCTTCATGGCCTAGAAGCTCAACGCTTCTGATCACGCCGGCGGGCTCGAAGAGCTCAGTCACGAAGGTCAGCTCGGCATACTCGCCAGGTTTAGGCGGGGCCATTACGAAGGCGTACAGCGTGTCGCCCTTGGTTGTGTAGCGAATGTCTTTGGAAGTGAGTCGCGACTTCTTGTCGTGCGGCCGGATCGTGCCGTGACCTTCTCCGCCAGTAAAAGTTATTGTGGCGTTCCAGGGTCGCGTGCCGTAGATGCCTTCGCCATTGATCTCCAGCCACTTGCCGACTTCGATCAGCAGGTCGGTCGCCTTCTGGTCAAGTGTGCCATCTGCTTTGATCGGGATGTTGAGCAGCAGATTGCCGTTCTTCGAGACGATGTCCACGAGCTTGTCGACCACCATCCCCGGCTCCATGTACGGCACCTTCGGGTTGTAACCCCACGAGCCAATCGAGTCATCGGTCTGCCACGGCTCGGGCAAAATGCTGGCCGCCTTGCCCCGTTCGTAATCGAGGGTCGCGATCCCGTCGGCGTACAAACCTTGCCAGGGCCGCTGCTTGATGCACATCACGCCTTCGGGCCGCTGGTTGTAGAAGTGAGCAATCACGTCCATTCCCGTATGGCCACGATCCTCGCCACGGAATGGGACAGCACAGTCGAAATACAGAAGATCCGGCTCGTAATCCTCAACGAGTTGCTTCACCCGCTTCGCCCAAAGTTCGCGCCATGCTTTCGGCGCTTTCAGCGGTGCCCGGGGATGCGTCGATTGCCCTTCGTTCGCCGGATAGAGTCCTTTCGCCTTACCTTGGGCACCATCGTAGGGCACGCCTTTCAACTCGCCGCGGGAATCCGCTTGGTTCGCGGTGTTGAGCCAACTGTAACTCCGCGAAAGATGCGTCGTCACGCCAAATCGCAACCCCGCTTCAAGCGTTGCCTCTCGCCACAGGCCGATCAGGTCTTTCTGCGGTCCCATCTTCACAGCATTCCACGGATGATGCTTCGAGTCCCACAGATCAAAGTTATCGTGGTGGACAGCACACGGCGAAAAGTACTTCGCCCCCGACTGCTTGAACAAGGCGACCAGTGCGCCTGGATCGAACCTCTCAGCCTTCCATCGCGGAATAAAGTCAGCGTAGCCAAACTCCGAGGGGTGTCCGTAGGTTTTCAAATGGTGAGCGTATTCCGGTCGGTCCTCGAGATAAAGGTTTCGCGCGTACCACTCGCCCTGTTCGGCTACCGAGTACGCTCCCCAGTGCAAGTAAATGCCGAACTTGGCATCACGAAACCACTCAGGGCACTGATACTTTCTCAAAGACTCGACGGTCGGTTCGAACTTCTCTTTGGCCGGGGCACTACTGCTAAGCAAAAAGAAAAAGAGTAAGGCAATGAGCCTTATCGACTTCGACATGAGTGAACTTTCTTCTAGGAGTGGGAGCACTGCTACCTATCCGGACACAGACGCTAGGCATCGATCTTGTAACCAGCACGCTTTTCGCGGCTAAGCATCGACTGGGCTTGTTCATCACCAAGGATTTTTCCGTCGGTGGAATTCCAATCAAGCTTTAACTCACGGCCCAGTCGGGCGGAAACGCCGGCCAGATGACACAAGTCGAGCGCTCGCATGTGGCTGGCGACGTCGGAGATCGGCTCGGTTCGTTCGCGGATACACTGGAAGAAATTGGCCCAGTGCAATTGGTGGCGATTGTACGGCATCGGCATCCCGCGGTACGCCTGTTGAATGGCGTCTTCAGGAAGCGGGTCGTCTTTGAGGGCATCCACCGGAGCGCCGACCAACTTGCCACGATTCACAAAGATTCGACCCTTGTCACCTTCGAGCAAAACCCCATTGTCCGTGTCGTTGCGGATGATGATCTCGGTGCCGCTGGGTAGCTTCGCAGTAAAGTTAAACGCGGTGGGCGTATTGAATCGATCATCTTCGGTCGGCATACCGTTCTCATCAAAAGGCACCGGATGCTTAGCGGTGCCGCCGATCGAGACCGGGTGATCAGTCTGCCCATTCACGTCCAGCGCCCAACGAGCAATGTCCACGTGGTGCGCTCCCCAGTCGGTTAGCTTGCCGCCAGAGTACTGATACCACCAGCGAAAATTACCGTGGCAGTTGCTACGCGGGACTTCGCCTATTCCATTGGACCTGTATTCGACCAGGGGCGCAGGTCCGAGCCAGCGATCCCAATCCAACCCTGCCGGTGGTTCAACAGCAGGTAAGGGGTCGCAAGCTGGCGCGCCACCGATGGCGGCTTGCACGCGAGTCAGCTTGCCGAGCCTGCCCTGCTGGACCAGCGCGATTGCCTTCACAAAGAGATCGCGATAACTACGCTGCATCGTGCCGACTTGAACCACACGCTTCGTTTCCAGTTGCACTTTCCGTAGCAATTGTCCTTCTTCAATGGTTAGTGTGAGCGGCTTCTCGCAATAGACGTCTTTGCCGGCACGCATGGCTTCAATAGCCGCCTTGGCGTGCCAGTGGTCGGGCGTGGCAATGTACACAACGTCGATCGTCTTGTCATCAAGAATCGGGCGATAGTCGTTGTGAAGAGCCGCTTTACCGTCGCTGACTTGGTAGCCTTTGAGCTTCTCCTGCGCTCGAAGCTGCCGGGCTTCATCAACGTCGGCCAGCGCGACGACTTCGCACATGTCCTTCGCGAACCGCATGTGATTGACGCCCATGTGGCCTGCCCCAATCAGACCCAAACGAAACTTGCCTTCGCTTTTTACTTGATCGGCAAAGGACTTCGAGGAAGAGAAAACGTAGGGCGTGGCGAGGGCGGCAGAGGTCTGAAGAAACTGACGACGATTTGGCATAACAAAGAACTTTCTTGCAAAGCGTATCGATTGGTATTAGCCAGAGAGGACCAGGATTTATCGAATTACAATCCGTGTCCCGACACGTCGGGATGGCCTTAAACTACGGCAAGCGTCAGTTGACGCTCTCAATCTTGAACGTCCAAGCATATTCGCAAGGAGCGTTGGAAGGCGTCAGGGCGGGAACCATGATTTCCAGATTCTCGCCGTTCTGCTTCCATTCCACCTTGCCGTCGTAGCCCAATAGCGAAACGTTTGAGCCTTCCGCTGCTTTCACATTCTTCACGATGAGTTTGCCTTGGGGATAGATCGGGCAGATGCAATAGAGCGAATCGCCCTTGCGGGTGAAGAAGATTTCCTTCACGCCATCCCCTTCGTCGGGATCGACGGTGAACTTCATCACGTCGTACTTCACACGGTAATTGCCATGCTTCATCTCACGCTGATTTCCTGCGGACCATTGGCACGACTCGGTCCAGGTTTTGGTGCCGTAGATCGCTTCGCCGTTGACTTCGAGCCAGTCGCCCATTTCCAACAGTCGTTCCTGCATGATCACCGGGATACGCCCATCGGCAGTCGGACCGATATCGAGGAGAAAGTTCCCGCCACGGCTGACAATATCGATCAGCATGTAGAGGAGTTGCTGCGTCGAGTTATAGTCTTCGAGGTTCTCAGTGCGACTGTACCCGAATGAGTGAGCCATCCCGCGGTTTTCCTCCCACGGGTTCTCGGCGTTGGGCAGACCGGCACCATACTCTGTGGTGTAGTAGCCGCCATGTTTGTGACGTAGTTCCTTGCCCCAGCGGTCGTTGATGACGACTTCCTCCTTGCAAGGCGAATCGTTGTAGAGCCACGCGAGCAACTCCTTCGACTGCCAAGTCTCGTCCGTGTGATCCCACTCCCCGTCGGAGAATATCACCGCGGGCGAGTACTTCTCAACAACATCCTTGAACTGCGGCACCATGTGCTTCTCGACATACAAATCGGGATCCGCAACGTAGAGCGGGTTGTACCATTCGTACAGCGAGTAATAGATGCCCATCTTCACGTCTGTCTTGCGCACGCTGTCAGTCAGATCTCCCAGCAAATCGCGTTCGGGACCCGAGTTGGTCGAGCTCCAGGGACGGCCCCAGCTTTTCGTCGCCTCGTCACTTGGCCATAGGGTGTAACCATCGTGGTGCTTCGAGGTCAGCACGACGTACTTCGCCCTTGACTTCTCAAAGGTTTCGGCCCACTGATCGGGATCAAACATTTCGCAGGTAAACATGGGAACGAAATCAGGATAGGTGAAATCCGTACCGTAGATCGCATCGTGAAACGCTTTCGTTTCTTTATGCCCCTGCTTCACACGCCCCGATTCGCGGAGAGTCGCCCAGTACCACTCGGAGTAAGCCCCCACCTTGGAAAACGCCGGTACCGAGTAAGGTCCCCAGTGAATGAAGATGCCGAACTTGGCATCAGTCCACCACTGAGGGATAGGGCGGGCGTCTAGCGACTCCCAACTCGCTTCGTAGGGCTGCGTGTTCGCTTCTTGTGAGATTGCCGGAGAGGCCGAATCGAGAATGAAAAGAGCACTAAAGCCCAAAGCTAAAATCCGGGATTTGCTAAGTAATGATTTCGAAAACATTCAGAACCTTTATATGAACGTAAGTTATTGATCTCAGTGGATGATAACCGAGGCAAATGCCAAGTAGAGCGATCGCCTAAGTACCTAACGAGAGTACGTCGAATAATCGGGTGTTCTCACGAGAAAAACCTGCTCGTTGTGGTATTTCTGAATGAATCGCTTGGCTACCTGAAAAAAGCTTCTTTCGATTTGGGGCATTCCGCCTTGACTTATGAAGCTGTCTCGCCAGGGCAATAGTCTACTCGGATACCTCAATCGACTCTTCCTCTTTTTTCTCCCGCTTGAACGGGTACCAAAACTGCTTCCAGTAACCCAGCGGCACAGGGTGGCCGGCAATGCCGTAGCCTTCGGGCCACTCGTCGCCTGGCATGTGGTAGGTACCGAACAAGCGATCGAGCAACGGGAAGTGCACCGCGTAGTTGATATTGATCGCTTCCTTCTCGATACCGTGGTGCCAATGGTGAAAACGGGGCGTGGCTAGCACGTACTGCAACGGGCCAAAGTGGAAACTCAAGTTCGAGTGCACGAAGACCGACAGCAAGTAGACAAAGAAAATGTAGCCGTACAGAGCCGCCTCGCTGAAGCCGAGGGCGTACATCGGGATCGTCGTGAAGGCACGCAAAAGGATGATCTCAAACAAGTGCATCCGCGAGCCGGCGATCCAGTCCATGTGTCTGGCCGAGTGGTGCACTGCGTGGAATCGCCAGAGCCAGGGGACCTCGTGAAACGCACGGTGAAACCAGTACTGCACCAAGTCCGTGAAGAACATGATCTCGACGAATTGAAGCAGCACCGGTTGGCTCGCAATAGCCGCGCGGATGCCGCTGGCCCACTCGGTTTTGGCGAGGATCGTCATCGACGGGGCGAGCGACAGGTACGTGAGCGACTGCACCATCAGACTGCTGATGAAGAAGTAAAACATGTCTTCGCGCCATTCCGCGCGGAAGATCGGTTGGTCGCGTTTCTTGAACAGTCGTTCAATCGGAATGAACAGCGTTCCGAGCAAAATCAGGTTGAGCAGAAAAAAATCGAGACCGAAGTAGATGTCGCTCTCGCCCTCCATACGGCTACTCGCCCGCGACCCGCCCATGAGCGTCGCCACCAGCACGAGCGTCATCCCCGCAAAGCCCAGCACTTTGCTTTGCCGCAAAGTCACGCTGAGCGCTCCGAATAAGAACGCCGCAATCAGTACCATGTGCAACGCCACTCGCACAAGTGCCACGTTGTAATAGCCGCGCACATCGGCAACGGTCAGCAGTTGTGGATAAAGCAAGCAAAGGACCGTGGCTAGCCCGACGACTGCCAGCACCAGGCTCAACATGCCGCTGATCCAACCGCTGCCGAACATGCGTTCGTCGGAATCCATTTCTGTTTTGAGTGGTCCCATGGTTCACCTTGTTTGAGTTTTCGATGCTCCGGTCGCTGACGCTCGCGGCTCGCCTAAATCCCTAGCCGTCGAGCTACGCCTCGCCCGGAGCCTCTTCTCTCACTTTCCCTGATTCTTGAATGCTTCCTTCAATACAAGTCTTCCAACGACTTCGCATTCTCAGGAGCCCAACTTGTTGCTCTCCTTTCGTGCGTGATATCCCACGCAGCTTTGTTGTTTCTTCTTTGCTCCGCGGTCCTCCCTTTGAGCGACCAGTTGGGGTGGGGGCGGTGGGCTTCTTGAAAGATCTGCTTCGCCCTGGCAACGACCTCAGGTTGCTCACTTGCCAAGTCCTTCGACTCGCCAGGGTCGCTAGCCAAATCATAAATCTCCACTGGCTTGTTGATTCCATTACGGACGGCTTTCCAGTTACCAAAGCGGGCGGCTTGAATCGGACGGTTGTCTTGGAGTTCCCAGTAGAAGTAGTCTCGCTCGGGAGCTTCTCCCCCCTTCAGATACTCCACTAACGAATAGCCGTCTGTCTCGTAACCTTGGGGCGGCGTTGCACCGCTCAGTTCGACAAAGGTGGGTAGCAGATCCCAGAACGCCCAAGGCTGATCATCCACGCGACTCGCGGGTACGGTGCCCGGCCACCAAGCGAGCGCGGCCTGCCGGAGGGCACCTTCGTACATTCCGCGTTTATAACCGCGAAGGCCGTTGCGGGCTTGGTTGAAACGCTTGCCGATCTCTGACTCCGGAGAAAACGAAGAGCCATTATCGCCGGTGAAAATGATGAGCGTGTTCTCGGCGATGCCCAGTTCTCGCAGCGTGTCGATCAGCTCGCCCATGTCCGTGTCGATACGGGTGACCTGGGCTGCGTACGACTTTTGCTTGTCGCTCCAAGGCTTGTCGGCGTAGACGCCCAGATCGTCGATCTCGTGATGTCCGTGGGGCAGGGTGATTGCGTAGAACATGAAAAAGGGTTCGTCCGCGTTCGCCTTTAGCCAGCGAATCATGTCGTTCTGAATGAGTTCTTGCGCGTAAGTTTCACCGATGTCGCGGCCGTTGTTACCCGGCAGCAGGAACGGCTTGTCATCATCGTAAAGAAACGTGGGGAAATAACTGTGGGCCTGACGTTGGCAGTTGTAGCCGAAGAAGTGATCGACGCCTTGCTTGAGCGGATTGCCCGTGCTGGCGAAATTGCCCATGCCCCATTTCCCAAACGTGGCCGTCGTGTAACCGGCGGCTTTGGCGACCTCGGCAATGGTGACCGTCTCGTCAGGCAACGGGTACTGTCCCTCGGGCGACATCGCGTAGTTGCCGCGAATCGGACAATGCCCGATGTGCAAGCCCGTGAAGAACGACGCCCGACTCGGCGCGCAAACCGACGTGCCGCAGTAAGCTTGCAAGAAGCGCGTCCCCTGCGCAGCCATTTCATCAAGCCGCGGCGTTTGGATAAGTTCTTGGCCGTAGCAGCCAAGATCGCCCTGAGCGATGTCGTCGCTGAGGACGAAGATGAAGTTGGGTCGCGTGGCTGCACTCGCCGCCGTGCCTATTCCCGAGAGGAGCAAAGCAATGATGAGACTTAGTGAGGAGAGAATTGGTCGAGGGCTGAGTGTCATGATCGGTTTCGTTCCAAGTTTTCGCATTTGATTTGGTTTGTTCGGTCGTTTCGCACTTTTGCACAGCAGTCGCATTGTAGCGTGCAAAAGTCTCGACCGCTTTTCTGCCCCGCTCTCCCACACTTGTTGCCAGTTAACGACTTACGACGATCGACACAGACATCCCCTCACGACTTTTGCTTTTTGCACGTAAGTGGAGCGTGCAAAAGTCACCCAGGCGAACGTGCGAGTCTTGCAAGGGTTGTCCCGGCTTGTTGGGGTGAATTCCCTGTCACGTAACGATTAAGAGCTGGGGCTCGACTATTTTAGCGGGTTGGGTGGCTGATTGCGGCCAGGTAACTCAGCGTGAATCTAATCCTCGACTTCTATTAGTTCGAGAAAACAAGCTGGCTATTACTGCCAAAGCCGAGACAATCAGTTGGCTTTTAGGCTCAGGAACGGCACGAGCGGTCGACGGTGTCGTTTCGCCATTGCCGAATTGTCGTTGCCATGCGAGGAAGTCGTGCCCATCGCTTTGACCGTCTAAGTTAGAATCGCTTTCGGCACTAATTCCGAAATCTGCCTTCCATTGGAGAAGGTCGGTCCCGTCAACAACAAAACTACCATCGAAGTCTCCTGGTGTCGTAACGTCAAGAAGCTGATTCGCGGCAACCCCCAAGATTATCTGCTCCGTGCCATCAGGCCACACGATTCTCAGCTCGTCGACGATTGAATTGTCGCCCAGACCGAAGTGAATCGGAACATCGCTCTGGTTGAAGGTCCCCGCGTTCGTGTTCGCCTCGCGACGTAAAGTCACTTCATCTAAGGTGCCTTGGTTGAGCGTTGCAAAGGCTATGGCACCGACGCCTGTCGTATTGTCCGCTGGACCGGAAAGGTGGACGTAAAGCCAATGATTACCATTCGTAGAAGCGTCGCTTAGGTAAATGCGCTCCGTGCTTGAGGATGATGTTGGGGCAATGAGGTCTTGGTCACCGTCGAGGTCGAGGTCGGCCCACGTGCTGTCATAGGCTCCTTGATTCGTCTCATTCAAGCCGACCGCGTCCGTTACGTCGGTAAAGACCCAGTTGCCATCATTACGATAGAGCTTCCTCGCTACGTTGCTATCCACAGCTGAACGGTGATCGTGAAAAAAGAGATCGAGATCACCATCGTTGTCATAGTCAATGGCCTTGCCACCGTTGAGATCACCCGCGTTGTCGATCAGCAAGGCGTTGCCGGTAATGGTGTCGACGTCGGTGAATTGATTTCCGCCATCGTTACGAAATATTTTGCTATCCTGGCCATCCGCTCCGACCATGAAGAGGTCGAGATCACCGTCGTTATCGAAGTCGTGGAACTCAGAGCCGTAGCTGTTATCGAGGTATTGCGTCCCATTGGTGTCCGCGATATCGACAAAACTGAGCGACCCTGTCTGGGCTAGCTGATTCTCATAAAAGTTATTGCGTATGTTGCCACCGAAGCGGCACGTGGAGATATAGATGTCGAGATCACCGTCCCCATCGGTATCGCCTATGGCCATGCCGTAAGCTTTCGTCCCAAAGTCTTCTTGAAAACCGACGGTCGCACCCGCTGGCGCAAAAGTGCCATTGGAAGCCTGAAGATAGATTTCGTGCTTCTCAGGTCCCTCCATTGCCAGGATGAGATCCAGGTCGCGATCGTTATCAATATCCGCCCACGCAACATTTTGATGAAAGCCAGGATCGTCTAATCCTACTGAGGAACTTGCATTCGTGAATCCACCCAATCCATCGCCTTGCAGGACATCACCACTGGCAGTCGAGGCTAGGTTCGATTGACCGATGAAAACATCGACTATTCCATCCCTGTTGTAGTCAGCCCAAGCAGCACTCCATGAACGCTCTAAACCTTCCGGCAGCGATGAAGAAATATCGGTAAATGAGAGCGAGCCATTCTCGACAAGATTATTTCGGTAGAGTTTCTGCGTATCCGAGAAGCCCTGAAACATAATGTCTAGATCACCGTCATCGTCATAGTCAGCCATAGAGGCACTGATGGAGTTGTGATTGGCTCCTGCCAGTAACGTCGAGCCTTGCTCAGAGAAAGTCGTAGAATTGGCCTCACCTTCGAATAGGACAAGCAAACAGAACGCCAGACAAAGTAGGCTTGCAATTCGATTCAATAACGGAAATTTTGTCACGAATAGCCCTTAGCTTGAATAGTAGCTAGTAATCCAACTAGACCTTCAGCACAATCATAACCTAGTTGTTAGAACATATTCAAACAGACAAACTGGGCTTACGCCCTGGCTATGAGCTGTCGGCCCTTCGGGCCTGTTCGTTTTGACATGCACTCAAAGGTGTTGTTCATGCCCACCAACTCGCTCGAACTCAAACACGCCGCCTTCGCAGGCGAGCTCGACGTCGTGCGGGCGCTCATTGAGTCGGGGGCGAATCCTAATTCGGTGGACGAGTACGGCTCGGGGACGTTGTTGAACTTTCATCCGGAGGTCACCGCTTTTCTGCTGGCCAGTGGAGCGACACCGGATACGCAGACGAATGAGTTTGGGGCTTCGGTGTTGGCGGGGCTCTGTTATGTGAACCAGACGGAGTGCGTCAGGCTGTTGCTGGAACATGGGGCGGACGTGAATCTTGGTCGTGTGGAGACGGCAGAAACGCCGTTGCATCATGCACTTTCTAATGATGCGGGTGCCGAGTTGATCGGGCTGTTGATTCAGCACGGGGCCGACGTCAATGCGAAGACCAAGCCGGGGCTTTACAGCTACAACTTCAACGGCAACACGCCCACGCGGGGTGAAACGCCGCTGCACCGGGCGGCGGCTTATGCTTCGCTGGAAATCGTCAAGCTGCTGCTCGAAGCGGGGGCCGACCGGACGGCTGTCGATGTAAATGGGAACACGCCGCACGAATGGGCGGGGTGGCATCGGCGGGCGGCGGAGTTGGTGAATCTGCTGGCGCCTTAGAGCGTACTTCCCGAGACCATAGCGCCCTTTAGGAAATTCGAGTAGACTTGGTAACTTCACCTTAAGGAGGAGCCCGATGGTTTATTCGAAGGAACGTCGCGGGGAAGTGCTTGCTGCTTGTGATGCCGGCAAGGGGACGAGGGAAGTCGCTTTGTTGTTCAATGTAAGCGAGTCTTGGGTACGCCGCGTGAAACAAGAGCGTCGTGAGCTGGGGAAGGTTGCCCCGAAACTGACCCGTGATCGCAACCCGGCGTGGACCGCTCATGCTGATTGGCTGCGCGAGAAAATCGCTGAGCAACCTGACGCCACGCTCCTGGAACTGGTCGCATTGGCCTCCCAGGAGCGGTCCTGGCAGACTTCCGACGCCACGATTTGCCGGGCCTTGCAGGCCCTGCGTCTGACTCGAAAAAAAAGACGCTCATCGCCCAAGAACAAGACCGCGAAGATGTCGCGTTAAAACGTCGACAGTGGTTCGCTTCACAAGACTCTCTGGATCCTGATCGTGTGGTGTTTCTCGACGAGACGTGGGCCAAGACCAATATGACGCGGACCTATGGTCGGAGTGAGCAAGGTTCGCGTTTGGTCGAGAAGACGCCCTGCGGTCGATGGGAAACAACGACCTTCCTCGGGGCGATCCGCGCTAGCGGTTTCGTGGCTCCGCTGTGCGTCGAGGGGGCGATCAACGGTCGGCTCTTTAAGGCTTGGGTGGAACAGCACCTGGCAGGTGAACTTCGTGAGGGAGACGTGGTAGTGATGGACAACCTCTCTAGTCACAAGGTGAGCGGCGTTGTCCAGGCGATCGAAGCCACCGGCGCCGAGGTGCGTTACTTGCCGCCGTATTCTCCCGACCTCAACCCGATTGAGCTGGCGTTCAGCAAATTCAAACGTCGGCTACGAGACGGCGCACGAAGAACCCAAGAAAGGCTCGTTGAACTCTGCGGACAAGTCCTCGAACTCTTCACCGAAACCGAGATCCGAAACTACTTTCGACATTGTGGGTACCGCTACGAATAGATGTAACACGCTCTAAAGTTTGGTATCGAATCAGGAGCACTTTCGATAACGCGGAATGATGACTCCTTCATCCCGAAGGCTTTAGTAGTCAATGTGCGCCGCTGTTCCGTTGCCCTACAGTGACATTCGTATGATCAAGGGCGACTTGGAGTTACCAATGACAGATCAGCGATTTAGCAAACCAGCGAAGACCTGTTTGCTGCTTGGAGTAGCAATTCTAACGCTCACAGTTAGCAATAATTGTCACGCCAGCATCACTGTTCTTGATCAAGACACCGTCATCGATGCTAATAATTCCTTCTCAGACAGCGCAGTCGAAATCATCAACGGCCCGCAGGGTCCCCCATTGGTGCAGTTGCTTGATGGAGGGGTAATAGGAGTCGATGGCCTCTTGCAAAGACCTGGTAGACGATTCACCGGTGGCTCGACTGTCGTGCGCGATGATGCACACTTGTTGATTGATGGAGGAAGGACTGAGTTCTTCGTCGATCTCACAGACAACGCGCGCCTGACAGTACTCAATGGTTCGATTGGATGTACTGCAGAATGCGAAACAAGCTCTTATACCGTCATGCTGTATGCAACTGGTCAATCGGTAATGCACCTCTACGGAGGTGACTTTCGCTATTACAGCATTTCACTAGCAGAGCAAAGCGTAGCTCATCTGTACGGCCCGGAACTGCAAGTAATAAGCGGCTCTCTTTCTGGCACTAACCCTCGAAGTGTTGTTGTCGAAGGGTTGCTGCTGAACGGACAAAAAAGCGAACCTCTGCGTTTTATCTTACAGGACCAATCCGACTTGGTTTTGCATATTGTGCCGGAACCTTCGACAGCAGTGATCTCTTTTTTCGTACTGTTGTCAGTTGGCTATTTCGCATCACGCTCCACCCCCACATTCTCCTCCAAAAACCCAAACCACTGCTCCTTCGTCTTCGGTGTACCGCGGATGTAGCCGCGGTCGAGCATGATCACGGGCAGCCCCGTCTTGATGGCGAACAGGCCGTTGCCTTGGCGGCGGAGGCGGCGACTGATTTCTTCTTGCAGCGACTCGTCGAGAAACACTTCGTCACCCACTAAATCACGCGCCCTGCGGCGGGCCTCGATTATGGTCGGGGGCTTCTCGCCGGTCATCAGGTACTCGTGGAACTCGGGGAATTTCTCAGGCTCCAGCAGCCAGACGCCGATGGCAAGTTGGGCGTAGTCACAGGCGTGTTTCGTCTTTTCACTCACCTTGGTGACGTGAGAATTGCACGCTTTGTTGAGCGGCGTGTGGTAGATCACGAAGCCCAAATTGTCGTATCGATCGAGCGAGGCGTGCACAAACTCGTGCAAATGGCGGCAGTGCTTACACGTGTAGTCGAGCATCTCGACAACAATAAACTTCCCCTCGCCATCGCCGACCACCGGCATGTCTCGCACGTCGAGCAACGCCCGCAAGCCGCGGAACTTCATCAGCCGTTTTGGCTGCCTAGGACGGATATAATTGCTGTCCGCGGACGCTTCGCTCTCTTGATCGCTCTCTGAGTTGTCACTTTCACCGGTGCCGTCAAGCTCGGCATCGCCAAACTCCGCGAACAGATCGTCATCCTCGTCGTCTCCGAAGTCTGAATTCTCGAGAGCCGCCGGCTCCTCATCGGTAACAACCACGTCGGGGACGATCTCCGGCTCTGCTTCCTCACGCGAGTCATCGGGAGATTCCGACAACGATTCCTGCTGTGGCTCTTCGGCAGCAGTTGTTTCTGGTGTTTCTTCTGGCTCAACAACATCGTCCGGCTCGTCCAGCTCGTCCAGCTCGGCGAATTCGAAATCCGTTTCCAAGGTCATCGCCGGTGGCGGAGCGAGGACTTGCCCGAGCATCAACGTCGCTAGGCCGGTTGCGGCGAAACCGCAAGCGGTGAGGAAAGTGCGTGCGAGGCCCAGGCCTTCGTCCATTAACTCGCCATCGCCGGTCATCCAGTAGCCGAGTTCCCGCTCTTCCTGAGTTCCAACGACCAGCAGCAGAGTGAGAACCACAATCACTAAACCACAAGAGTGAACCGCCAAGCAGTACACGCAAAAGCTCTTCACAACCAAAACTTGCAGTCCAATGAACCACAGCCCCGAGCCGGCAGCGAGTAAGCTGAGCGCAAACAGCAGCGTCGGCGCCAATCGCGGTTTTCGCATCGCAGCAGGCCAAGAAGTCATCGCGATAAGCAAATAGGTAAAACACCCAAACAAGCTGACCGGCACGCCGAGCCACTTCGCCCACTGGCTACTCAACACTGAGTCACAATCCAGCCCGGCATCCCCCGTGCAACCGACGACTGCGGTGGAGTTCCAAGTCGTCCACGTCAAATACCCCGCGACTCCAGTCGCCACCAGGGCGAGCAGAAAGATGGTGGCGGCAAGGGCTTTTGAACGGGTTGGCATATTCTCACTGATTGGCTGAATGCGATGGCCAGTTTCCTCCGGCTTGCCAATCTCTCGCCTCTCTCTTGTGGGCTTCGTCTGACGCTAGGCTTTCAACTGGAAGCTAGAAAGCCTCTAAACCGTTGCTTCGAAACAGAATACGGCACCATTCTATTCTTGCTCGCAAAAAACCTGCGGAAAAGGCTCTTGCCACAAGATGTGTACATTCTTATAGTATTCGTGTGTTCAGTATGCGATTCCGGGAACTGACCGCCAAACAATTCTACACCCAGCCTTTTCTATTACGCCCAGTCTGCTAAAAACAGGAGCTTATCGATGGTTGCTACCGCCTCGAAATCGTCCAACAACAGCACAAAACCCAACGACCAATCTAAACGCGCAGGTAATTCCGTGGCCAAAAAGAAGACCGAGAAGAAGGGCAAAGGCACTGACAAAAAAACTGCCGTTCAGGCCCTGATGGCGGGTAGCCCCGAGTTGAAGAACACTGTCGCCGCGATTGAAAAGCAGTTTGGCGAAGGCTCGATCATGCCGCTTGGGGCCGACAAGGTCCGCCGCATTGAGGGCATCCCCACCGGCAGTCTGTCGCTCGACATTGCCCTCGGCGGGCAGGGGATTCCACGGGGACGAATCATCGAAGTCTACGGTCCGGAATCCAGCGGTAAAACGACGCTCGCCTTGCATGTCGTTTCGGAAGCCCAAAAGGCGGGCGGCATTGCGGCGTTCATTGACGCAGAACACGCACTCGATCCGACCTGGGCGAAAAAGCTTGGTGTTGACCTCGAGACCTTGCTCGTGAGCCAACCGAGCCACGGCGAAGAAGCAATGCACATCACCGAGATGCTGGTGAAGAGCAACGCCGTAGACATCATCATCGTTGACTCGGTTGCGGCGCTCGTTCCCAAGAAAGAACTCGATGGTGAAATCGGCGACTCGCACGTCGGCCTGCAAGCTCGACTGATGAGCCAGTCAATGCGGAAGCTCACCGGTGCGATCGCCAAGAGTAAGACCTCGGTGATCTTCATTAACCAAATCCGCGAGAAGATCGGCGTGATGTTCGGCAGTCCTGAAACCACTCCTGGTGGTCGGGCCCTCAAGTTCTACTGTTCTTGCCGCATTGATGTCCGTCGCATTGGTGCACTCAAGGATGGCGAAGACGTGGTCGGCCAACGCGTGCGAGCGAAAATTGTCAAGAATAAGGTTGCTCCACCATTCCGCGTCGCTGAGTTCGACATGATGCATACCAACGGCATCAGCTATGAGGGGGACATTCTTGATCTCGGTGCCGAACAGAAGGTTGTCCAGCGAAGCGGCGCTTGGTTTCGCTACGGAGAGATGCAGTTGGGGCAAGGGAAAGAAAAGGCCCGCATCTTCCTTAAGGAGAATCCCGAGATCGCCGAAGAGATCCGTCAGAAAGTCCTGGCCGCGGGTGGATTTAACGATCTGCTAACCGCCCCGACCAATAACGGTGAAGCAGACTCAGAAGAGGCTTAGATTAGCCGCTTCCGAACATTACACCTAAGTTTTGCATATAGGCACCCAACCGGTAGAATACCGCCGGTTGGTTCCCCTACTCACGGATGTCTCTCGGAGGCTTGCCGGTATGTACGCAACACGTTGGTCACTCGCTGCGACACTTGGTATTGCGGCTACGTTATTGACAGCCTTATCGATCTCAGCCAGAGCAGACGAACCCGCCAAGCTGATCGACAGTGAATCTCGCTGGCTGACCGTCGCCAAGCCGGTCGTTCGCGAAGCTGCTGACTACGGCTTCAAGACTTGGCTGCGCAAACGCGTTCTTCGCGAAGAAGACGAGGCGAAGTTTGGCCTCGTCATACGAGATGACTTGACGCAAGCTGACCCCGCGTTGCCACTGGTTGTTCAGGTCCACGGCTACAACTCCAACTGCGAACGCAATGCTGCGGTAATGGAGCCGTTCGCCGAACGCGGCTACCCGTGTGGCGGATTCACCTACCCGAACGACTACAGCCTTCGTGAATCAGCAGAGCGACTTTCCCGGGAACTCAAGCAACTTGAAGAAAAACATCCCAAGAGGCGGGTCGCCCTGGTGACCCACTCGATGGGAGGTTTGGTTGCACGCGGCTGTCTCGAAGATCCGGCACTCGCGCCGCGAAACGTTGACCAATTGCTAATGATCGCCCCGCCATCACAGGGCACGTTGGTTGCACACTTTGCTGTCGCTACGGACGTCTGGGAGCATTGGCTTAGCCGCTCGCAAGGTGGGGCTTGGGCTCGCTGGCGTGACTCAGTAGTAGACGGACTTGGCGAAGCTGCCGACGATTTAGTCCCTGGTTCCCCATTCCTTACCGAGTTGAATTCCCGACCGCGCAACCCTGACGTTCGATACACGATCTTTTTAGGCACAGCGGCTACGATGTCCAACGAAGAAATGCGTTGGATCCGCAAAGCCATTCGCAAGACCGGAAGCAAACTCCCGGGAATCCGCGGATCCGCCAATCGCCTGGAGAAACTTCTCGAAGAGATGGATGAAGTTGTCGAAGGTAGGGGCGACGGAATCGTCTCCGTTGAACGAGGCAAGCTTGCTGGGGTCGACGATGTGATCGTCCTTCCATTCGGTCATCTTTCGGTAACCGACGCAGCCACATCAGACCCAGTTCGCCAAGTTCAAGAAGAGTTGCTGTCACGGGTGCGTTGATTGCTCGACTGTGTTGATAGTCTTCAAGTCGACTTGGCCTTGCTGGTCAGCCTGCCATATCACACCACTCGTGACGTCCAACGCAGTCAGCCATCCGCCACCGTAGCAATAGGTATCCAGACAGATGAGGTGTCCCAGGTTGACGACTTTGCCTTGCTTGTTCGAGGTGTGGCCAACCACGGCCGTCTTTCCTGTGAGATGCGGTAAAGGGATGCTCTCCCGCAGGGAAATCCAACGCATCTCATGCCACGGTTGCTTTGCCAAGGCGATGCCCGCTTCAAAATTTCCATGAGCGAAGAAGTGGCTCGCCGTCTCGAAGTAGTCGCCCCAAGACTGGATGAACTCAAGATGATTGGCGTCGAAAGAACTGAGCGTTCCACCTTCCAGGTAGGAATCGAGCGTTTCTTCCCCGCCGAATCCCAACCAAAGACTTAGCGGCATACGGCTTTCAACCACGTCGATCAACATCTGCTCGTGATTGCCAAGCAAACACACCAACTGACATTGATCCTTCAGCTCTAGGAGTACGTCAAGCACACCCCGACTGTCTGGCCCACGATCAATGACATCCCCTAAAATGACGAGGGTATCACCGGAACAAATACCTATCGCTTCAACTAATGAGCGAAATGCCGTCAGACACCCGTGAATGTCACCAATTGCGATCACTCGCGGCTCGGGCTCTTCAGAATCATCCATCGGAACTTAGTCAACGAAAATTACTAATAATCTACGATGCAGATACATGACGGTCACTGTACTTGGAGCGTCAGGTGAACGATTATCAATTGTTGCGGTTTGCCCGTACGTTTCAATGTCTGCAATAGGTTGAATTCAGCTGCTCTAGTGGTCTCTCAGTGAAATCTCGACTCGAAAAGATGTCCTCACAATTGCATCTGCTGAGCCTTCTGTGCTACGGACCCCTCGCCGTTCTTATTGTTACATCGAGCGACAATGTCCTCGCTGAGGAAGCCTCCGCGCAGAAGGGGTATGAGCTCCTGCTCAATAAGCCGTATGTCGAATCCGCTTTCGATCAGGAGACTTTTGACGAAGTTTGGCAGTCGTGGGAAGAGCCGCTCCGCTCGAAAGCCGCGACTGCCTCGCCTGACGACCGTCGTCGCATGGCCTATCGCCGGTACGGATTTGTGGAACGACCCGACGATCCCGGGCATCGTCCCATTCAGTATGTTGTCGATGACCAAGGCAAATGGTCGATGAACTGTCTCGCCTGCCACCAGGGAACTGTCGCAGGAGAACTCATCCCTGGAGCCGCCAATACGCAGTTCGCATTGCAAACACTGGTTGAAGACATTCGCACCACAAAACTTCGTTTGCGAAAACCGCTCTCGGGCCTCGACATCGGCTCGAGTTTCTTTCCGCTTGGAACAACCGTCGGCACCACCAACGCCATCATGTTCGGCGTCGCACTCATGCACTATCGCGATGAGGACCTGAATGTTTTAAGTAATCGGCTCCCACCCAAACTAACGCACCACGATCACGATGCGCCAGCTTGGTGGAACACGGCGATAAAAGAGCGTCTTTACTGCGACAACTTCGCGCCCCGCGGGCATCGCGCGCTGATGCAGTTCATCGCGTCGAAAGAGAATGGGCCGGAAAAGTTTCGCGAGTGGGAAGACGACTTCCGACACATCCAAGCCTATATCGAATCCCTCGAACCACCGAAGTATCCTGTTGAAATTGATCAACCCCTCGCAGAGCAGGGGAGGGGAGTATTCAACGAGAATTGCGCCTCCTGCCACGGGACCTACGACCCAAAAATCGAGCTTAGCGAGCAGTATCCCGAACGAATCATCGACTGGTCTGTTGTCAAAACCGACCCGGTTCGTCTCGGCTCGCTTACCGTTGAGCACCGTGCAGGTTATGGTCGCAATTGGATCAATGAGTACGGCGAAGCTGGCGAGGTGATCGCCGATCCCCAAGGATATCTTGCCCCGCCGCTAACCGGCGTTTGGGCATCCGCACCTTACCTCCACAACGGCAGTGTTCCGACTCTGTGGCACCTGCTTAATCCCGAGAAGCGGTCTATGGTTTGGGTACGCAGATGCCGCTCACCATTGCAGGGCCCGAAAACCGACTACGACTTCGAAAAGATCGGCCTTGCTGTTGAAGCACTCGAACACCTGCCTGCGAAAGAACTTCCGAAAGCGGAAACCCGCTACTACTTTGACACCCGAAAGTTTGGCAAGAGTGCAGGCGGCCATGATTTCCCTAGCGTGCTCGATGAACGCCAGCGGAAGGCGGTGTTGGAGTATCTCAAAACCCTATGACTCCTCGCCGGCAGCCAAGCTTCATTGACACGGTTTGCCCGAGCGATAGGATGAATCGATCAACGCCCATTCAAAATGACGGAAGTCTTGCCTAGGATTAGACTTTCGCACCCCGTAGCAGAATCACTTCGTAGCAGAATAAGGATTCAGTATCTCGATGTCAGAACCCATCACGCAGCTTGAGTTTGCCCGCGCTGGCGAAGTTACCAAGGAAATGAACTATGTCGCGGAGCGTGAGCAGCTTTCACCCGAGCTGATTCGTGACGAAGTGGCAGCGGGTCGATTAGTAATTCCAGCCAATACCGTCCACGCGGCGGGCCGGCTTGAACCAATGGGAATCGGCATTGCCACCAAGTGCAAAGTCAACGCCAACATCGGGAACTCCGCAGTTACCAGCGATCTTGACGGCGAGCTCGAAAAGCTCCACACCGCGGTTCACTTTGGTGCCGACACGGTGATGGACCTTTCAACCGGCAGCAACATCGATGCGATCCGCAAAGCGATTATCGAAGCCTCGCCGGTGCCAATCGGTACAGTTCCGATTTATCAGATGCTCGAAGAACTCGGCGGTGAAATCGAGGAGATGCGACCCCAGCATTTCCTCGACATGGTTGAGCACCAGGCCAAACAGGGTGTCGATTACATGACGATCCACTGCGGCATCATGTACGAGCATCTGCACCTGACAACTGACCGCGTGACCGGAATTGTTAGCCGTGGCGGTTCGCTGATCGCCAAGTGGATGATGAGCCATCGCAAGCAGAATCCGCTTTACGAAGCCTTCGACGATCTCTGTGACATCATGCGTCAATACGACGTGACATGGAGCCTTGGTGACGGCCTCCGTCCTGGTTCGCTTGCTGATGCGAGCGACGAAGCACAGTTTGCTGAACTTGATGTCCTCGGCGAACTCACCGCCCGCGGCCAAGAACGCGGAACCCAGGTCATGGTCGAAGGTCCTGGTCACGTACCGATGGACCAGATCAAGATGAACGTTGATCGTCAAATCGAAGTTTGCAACGGCGCACCATTTTATGTGCTAGGCCCGTTGGTCACGGACTTCGCCCCGGGTTACGACCACATCACCAGTTGTATTGGCGCCTCGCTAGCCGGCTGGGCAGGAGCTGCCATGCTCTGTTATGTGACGCCGAAGGAACACCTTGGCCTTCCTGAACGCGAAGACGTGAAACAAGGCCTGATCGCCTATAAAATCGCGGCCCACTCAGCCGACATCGCGCGCCAACGTCCCGGTGCTCGAGATCGCGATGATGCGCTTTCAAAAGCACGCTTCGAGTTTGACTGGAACGAACAATTCCGCCTCGCTCTCGACCCTGAGACAGCCCAGCGATATCACGACGAAACGCTTCCGCAAGACACCTTCAAGAGTGCCCACTTCTGCAGTATGTGTGGACCGAAATACTGCTCGATGAAGATCACCCAAGACATCCGCGAGATGGCGGAGCAAGGCGAACTCGTTGAGTTGACCGTGCCAGAAACCACGGAAGCCAGCAATTAGAGTGTCGGGAAGTCACAAGTGGCTGCGGGGTTTTGCGTAAATCCCATGTCCGTGCTATGATACGAACGAGACGAATCACTCCCCGCGAGCGTTCCTCCTGTGTTCCGCTCCGAATACCAGTTTCATAGAATTTGGCCCACCTTTCTGGAGTTCACGATGAAGTATCTACTTGTATTCACCGCATTGGTGATGATCGGTTGCCAGTCGCAGACTTCCGCGGAGAAAGAATCCGAGACAACGGAAGTCACCGAGGTTTCCACATTTAACGCTGAGGGCGCCCCCACGGTTGAATTCAGCGTACCAAGCATGCACTGCGAGTTTTCCTGCGCTCCAGCAGTCAAAGAAACACTCGCGAAGCAGCCAGGCGTCAAAGACGTGAAGGTTGACCTAGCGACGAAGACCGCTGTTGTCTCCGTAGAAGAGGATCTCTTCGACGCGGAAGCGGCTGTTGCTGCGTTGGTCGACATTCAGTTTGTCGATTCGAAAATCGTCAACGATGGGGACCTTGCAAAGTCAACCACCGCGGACGAAAAGTCCTAGGCAACGGCAAACTCCTACCGTTGGAGAAAGCCGCATCCCCAAGAGGAAGCGGCTTTTCTTATGCGCCCTCTTTGGGACGATAAAAAAGAACAATCGGCAGCATGAGAAAGGCGATGAAAAGGAACATCGTACTCCTGGGCCACTGGAAACTCTCGATCAGTCTGGAAAGTATCCAATAGAGCCCCGCCGAAATCAGGATCCCAACCCAGTTGGCTTGGTTCATCACGGCAATCATCCGCCCCTTCTTATCATCCGGCGGACGCGATTGCATAAAGACCTGCAACGGCACGGCAAACAGCCCCGTGCAGACTCCCAGCATGAGCAACGTCGGTAGGCTGCCCCAGTATCCTAGCCACTGTGGGCCTTCTCCTAGGCCCGGCAATCGAGACAGCTCCCCGTTTTCATCTCTCAGCAAGCTCATGTCACCCTTTGCTGGAACGGCCATCAAGATCAAGCAGACGAACATTCCCACGCTGCCGATCCGCAACAAGCGAAAGTCCACTTTCCCGCCAGAAACAAGACCACCAATCACACACCCGACGGCGATTCCAACGCCAATGATCCCAGCGAGCTCGCTTGTGTGGTCGTCACCGATACGCATCTCGATTTTCCCGAGTGCGTTGACAGCCGAGGGCACCATACCCGCAAGCAGCCAAAAGACACTTGAAACCAGCAGCGCCATCAGCAAGGGACGGTCACCGGCCAACAAGCTCCTCATATCTTGAGGCACCGTCACAGCGTCGGTATCGAATTTCAAATCGGGATTCGCGGCTGGAACTTTTCGAACGAGCAGTGACGACACCGTCCCTACGACAGCGATGACGACGCAGGCGATCGAAGACCGCCAAAGCTCTTCACCGGAGGACTCCAGCAGTTTGCCAGCGACCACCGTCCCAAAAATGATTGCCAGAAACGTGGTCATTAGCATAAAACCGTTGGCTCGCGGCAAATCTCGCTCGCGTAGCATCTCTGGCAGAATGCCGTACTTGGCGGGACCGAAAAAGGCGCTTTGCGCCCCCATCAGAAACAGCACGGCAAGCAATGGCCACAAAGTACTCTCGCGAGAATAGGCAACAAACGCCAACCCGCCTAAAGCCATGATGGCGATTTCGGCAAATTTGCACGAGATCACAATCCCCCGTTTACCAATCTTGTCGGAGAGGTAACCGGCGTATCCGGTAAACGCTAAGAAGGGAGCCGCGAACACGAACATCACGGTCGCTTGACCATCGGAGACAGCTCCTTGTTCAATCGCGGCAAACGCAACCATAAAGAACATCGGCGCCACCGTGGCCACCGAGGAGGCGACCAACAAGGGCACCCCAAACCACAGCAGGACCGTCCCCGGTTGTTCCCCTAGAGCAGAAGCGCCAACCGTCGAAATCGAAAGCAACAAGATGAGCTGCTTGAACAGATTATCATTGAACGCCCCCAGAAACTGCGTGACGGTCATTCCCCAGAAAGAACGATCCGCGTAGAGCGAAGGCAAGGCCGATTTATCAGCAATTTGCGTGTCTGCTGGGGCTTCCGTGGCCTCATGGCTTGCTTCTTCCGAGGTGCTCATGCGGAAGATTATGAGCCCGATTGCTCCAACTCACAAGAGAAGTGTTCTCAGGTAGTTCACTCTGTCAGCGATCGCTCTTGAATTCGCTCCCGAACTTCCGGCAGTGGGTAGTCGATGATCTTAAGCTCTTGACCCGACAACTCCTGCAGACGCTGCCAGCCACGGGTGATCAGTGCTTCGCGCTGGGCAACGAAAGCGGTATCAAGCAATCGCTTGTCAAAGTCCCCATCGACGGAAACCGGCTCGAATTCATCCGCCACAATGTACTGGGCTAGGGTTGGGTTGCAGCGTAAATGTCGCTCTGGGGTCGTATGCAGGACTTCAGGATCGAGCATTCCCACAACGAAGCGAAGGTACAGATCGCTATCGGTCAGATTGGCGACATCCTCACCACACACGTCACAGAGATAGCCTTCGTCACACTTCATAGCCACTCGCGAAATTAAGACCCTACAACCCGAGGACTTCGGCCATGCCGTACAGGCCCGGCGGCTTGTCGATCAGCCACTTCGCGGCCATGAGCGCTCCCTGCGCATAACAATCACGATTACTTGCGGCAACATTCAGCTCGATGGTCTCGCCCAACATCCCAAAGACGATCGTATGCTCGCCTGGGTTGTCACCCGTACGCACCGCGTGGTAGCCGATCTCATTACTCGGACGTTGACCGGGGCGGCCTTCACGACCGTGCGCCACAGCCGGTTTGTCCATCGCCTTAGCGACAATCTCACCAAACTTCAACGCCGTTCCGCTGGGTGCGTCTTCTTTGAAACGATGATGCCGCTCGATGATTTCCACATCCACGCCTGACGGCAAATCCTTGAGCGCACCTCCGGCAATCTCAGTCAACTTCATCACCAGATTCACAGCAGGGCTCATACTCGGAGCGAACACTACCGGGATCGCCTTCGCGGCTTCATGGATGGCCGCAATCTGAGCATCGCTGAAGCCAGTCGTGGCGATTACGACCGGTTTCTTCTCGGCCAAACAATGTTCAATCATCGCCATTGCCGCATCGGGAACTGAAAAGTCGATTACGATTGCAGCCGCGGTCGGACCAACAGGCTTTAGCGGAACTCCCAACCCGGCAATCCCGGCTAGCAGTCCGGCATCCGCTTCAAGCTGAGGATGATCGACTGACTCGAACGCAGTGACGATCTCAAAACCGTTGTCAGCGGCGGCACAGGCAACCACGCGTTGCCCCATACGTCCTGCTGCGCCATGAATAGCTAAATCGATTGACATCCTAGAGATAGGTCCTTCAAAGAATAAAGAAGTAGCAGAGCAGATTATTGGGGCTCAGCTATTCAACTGAATCGCCTGAACGATTTCATCCAAGTCGTTCTCAACCTTCACCGCACGATTCGCAAATTGGGCTCGGCTGACGCCGCGGCTACCCAGGACGCGTTCAAACTCATCTTGGTCGGCGGTGTGATAGGCGACCGTCGCGGTGGGGTCCTTGAGTTGATGCCCCGTAAGCACGCACACCACGCGATCGCTGGGCGCGATGATTCCTTGCTCTCTCAGCAATTTCGCGCCAGCGACACTCGCCGCGCTAGCCGGTTCGCAACCCATGCCGTTGGCACCCACCTGGCTCTTGGCGTCGAGGATTTGCTGATCGGTCACCTCGCGGACGACACCTTCGCAACATTCCAGGGCACGCAGACACTTCATTAAGTTCACAGGGCGATTGATTTCGATGGCACTAGCAATCGTATCCGCTTTTCCTGCAGCCGCGTCGAGTTCGCCGTAGTATTTGTCAATGATCGACACGTCAGGTTTCCCCTTATTCCAACGCAGGCCTCGCTTCTCGTAGAGTTCGTGCAGGGTATTGGCACCGAGTGCGTTAATGACAGCAAGCCGCGGAATGCGATCGATCAGGCCCAACTGGTGAAGTTCGTGAAACGCTTTGCCGAACGAACTGCTGTTTCCCAAGTTGCCGCCAGGAACAACGATCCAGTCGGGCACTTCCCAGTTGAGGCTCTCCAGCACCCTCATCATGATGGTTTTCTGCCCTTCCAAGCGGAAGGGATTCACGCTGTTGACGAGGTAAATGCCAAGCTTCTCGCTGACTTGCCTCACACGATGCATCGCATCGTCGAAGTCGCCGGCGATCTGCACGGTCAGCGCTCCATAATCGAGAGCCTGAGAAAGCTTTCCGTAAGAAATCTTGCCCGACCCGATAAAGATCACCGCCTGCATCAATTTGCTCGAACAGCAATACAGTGCTAAAGAAGCGCTTGTATTGCCCGTTGACGCACAGGCGGCTTTCTTCGCTCCGATCGTGTGGGCGTGGGTGAAGGCGGCTGTCATGCCATTGTCCTTGAAGCTGCCCGAAGGATTCATCCCCTCGTACTCCAAGTAGAGCCGACCTTGGTCCATGCCGATGTACTTGCCAACGCCATCGGTCGCGATCAGCGGAGTTTGCCCTTCGCCAATCGTGACAATCTGCTGAGGCTTGGCAAATGGCAGCAACTCGTGAAAACGCCAAACTCCGCTTTTGCACAGAGGCTCATTGCGACGCGCCCACTTCTTCTCAAACCACTTGAGCGAGTCGGGTACTGGCAACTGGTCCCACTCGTAAGTCACGTCCAGAAGGTTGCCGCAAGCATCACAGGACGTGCGTACCTCACCTACCTCATAGGTTGCAGCACACCCAGGCGAAATGCACTGCTGGTATGCGTGAGTGGTATCAATATCGACAGAACTTGCCACCAGAATCGCAGCTCCTGAAAACCATCGCTTCCGCTGGCACGCTTGCACGGCATGTAAAGCGGAATCTTCTGGGTTCTAAACTATGACGAATAAACAACTTGTATGAAATTCTACTTCGCGATCCCACTTGCCGCAACGCGAAGGCAGTCGCTTGGTTTTCCACAAAGGGACAGCTACCGAATGCGGAAATGCGACCGATCTCCCCGGAGAGATTTCTACTCCATCTCTTCTCGATAGCCTTACGGCTCTCTGCGAACCTTACTCTGAGTTAGACCTCAGCAATCTACTCAGGGTTCTCCTCGCCTTCGATGCAAGGAGAAACTCACGAGATGGCGACCAATATGCGGCGCAAGCCTCTGCTAACAAACGCCTTAGGAAGCAAACCCTGCGATCCAGATGGTTTGACGATTCACACGAAACCGCTTAGAATAAGGGGCTCGATTGAGCTCAATTCCAACAATCACTATCACCTGATTCTGACGATTCATCTCAGCGATCGGATATTTCCATTGCCACGAGGAACCGAGGGGGAACGAAGAGCGACATGAAAAAAGCTGATATGAAAGTCTACCGTGAAAGACTCATGGACCTTCGTGCGCGATTGCGTGGCGATGTGAATTCCATGGCTGACTCGGCGCTTCGTAAATCAGGCACCAACGGCGACCAAGCCGCGAGCATGCCCATTCACATGGCCGAACTCGGCAGTGAGAACTACGAGCAAGAATTCACCCTCAGCCTGCTCGCCACCGAAGGCGATCGGCTAGAAATGGTCGAGTCGGCACTCGATCGGATCGAAGCAGGCACCTACGGCCAATGTGTTCACTGCTCGAAGGTCGTCCCGAAAATGAGGCTCAACGCAATTCCCTACACGCCGCTTTGCATCAAATGTGCCGAATTGCGTAGCGAGGGAAAGCTAGAACTGGAAGACTAGAAGTTCCGCAGTTGAAACGGACTGACCTTTTCAGTTCGCGATCATCAGCGTAAGAATGGGCTAGATGACAAACTCAACTGCCCAATCAGTGGACTACCCAAGTTCACGTTATGCTCTTTTTTTTGTCCCGGCCGTTCTGGGCTTGGCGGCTGATCTGTGGACGAAGTCATGGACGTTCGCACAGCCCGAGCTGTTTCAGGGTGCTCAGCACTGGTGGCTTTGGGAGGAGCACGCGGGAATCCAACTCAGCTTGAATGAAGGCGCACTCTTTGGGATGGGGCAGGGGAAGGTGTGGTTCTTTACGGCTTGCTCGGTACTTGCAGGCATCGCCATTCCCGTCTGGCTGTTCAGGTTTGGAGCGGCTACGGATGCAAAGCTCACCTTTGCACTGGGGGCAATTATGGGCGGGGTTTTCGGCAATCTTTACGATCGCCTGGGACTTCACGACCTCCAGTGGGAAAGATTTCGGCACGACCGTGAAGGGGCCGTCTATGCCGTCCGTGATTGGATCCTGCTCCAGTGGAACGATCAGTGGGTGTGGCCGAACTTCAACATCGCCGATGTGTTGCTCGTCTGCGGAGCGGCCTCTCTCTTCTTGATTTCTGTTTTCAGCGCGGCGCCCGAAACTGAAGCCGCTTCCGAAAAGCCAGAAACCTGAGCGGCTTTCCGCAAAATAGCTGCGGGATGTCGAATCGCTGTGTTTTGGAAAGCTATTTGGCGGTTACTATCCCCTCGTGAGGGGTGTAATTCTTGGTGCCTCCTCACGAAAGATGCTCTGACTTCCAAACAAGGACATCGTCCCGAAGCTTCCCCGGGCTAATTGTGAGAGCGCTTGCAGTCATTTAATCTGACGACGTGGTGCGACTGCAATGCCTGCGAAGCGGCTCGCGAGGACGTTGCCAATAAGCAAAAGAAACTAGGCGGATGTGATGGAACTACATGAATCTTGATTGCAACCTATGAGGACGCCACGATGAAATTATCTCAATCCGTTCGCTACGCGATTCTTGCCCTCTGCCAACTTGAAGATCCCGAAGGATCACGACCCGTTTCCTGCCGGCAGCTCGCCAAGCTCGGCGATATGCCAGAGCGGTTTCTCCTCCAGGTGTTGAGGCAGCTCGTCAATCATGGCGTTCTGAGTTCGACGCGAGGCGTTGAAGGTGGGTATCGCTTGGCTCGTAACAAGGACGACATCACCCTGCTCGAAATTGTCGAAGCCGCCGACGGACCCTTGCACGCAAATCAAAACGGGAGCATTGAGGCACTCAACACAGCCTCTCAGGAAACTCTGAAAGCCGTGTTTGGCGAAGTCGTTGATAATCAGAAACAGGCGCTCGCGAAGGTAACGCTCGGACACCTGCAGCCTGGGTAAGTGTACATAATCGACGAACAAGAAATACGCATGAAACCCTAGCCTAGCAACACGCAAGTCTTGGAATAAGGAGGAAATAAGCTACTGCGCAGAAATACTGTTTCCATCTGAACTGAATTCGATTCTTTGGTGTTCTTCTAGTGGGAAGATGGCTAGAGGAATCCCTTCTTTCCACAGAGCTTCTTTAAGTAGCCGAACATCGTTGTAGGCATCGGGATAGATAAAAGCGAGTACGGACTCGTGATTAGAACTCCGATTTCGCAATCGTTTCTTAAACTTGGAGTTAGGTAGCAGTGCTTGTTCAATTGGCTGTCCAACTTCCTCGTTGACGGGAAGGATAGCACCAACCATTTGGACCTTCACGTTGTTCCCAGCTAGTACAGGAGACACGGTAATCGGTACTTCTACTTTTCGTTCTAGATAAAGTCTAAAGCGAAAACCGTCAATCGGCCCAACAGTATCGACAGCGTGCCCTCTTTGCATTACTCCTTGCGTGAGGTACGGCTTTCTCAGTCGTTGCATCTCTTGCTTCAATTCATCATATGGAATCACCCCCAGCTTACCATGACGCAACCGCACTATGATCGCTTCTTTCACTTCGCGTGCTAGAGGCGTCGGCATGCAAACAATCTCTTCAGACTCTTCGGTCTGACCGACTAATGAATACTGCTGTTCAGTTAGTTTTTTTAGCTCAATCTTGGCCTTGAGAAGCTCCCGCTGAACGTCGAACTCCTCCTGGGATTTCTCGTCAAGTCGTGCGCGACGGGCTGCCAGGTCTTGCTCGTGTAAGGACTGCATCTCCACGAGCTTCTGTCTTTCAGCCTCCAAGAGCTTTCGTTCCCGAGCGACTGCGATGGTTCGCCGCGCTTGTTCGGCATTCTTGCGGCTTGCGAAAGCGATCTCTCGGCGTATTTGAGCCAGTTCTTCAGCTTCGCTCTGCGTCTCGTCCGGTTCGGGTTCTGCCTTCGGCTGGATTTCTTGCGGCGGGGGCGTAGGTTCGTAGGTAACCTCATGGAGTTGTGTCTGTTCTTCGGGCGTCTCTTCCTCGGGCGAAGCCATCAACGAACCTTGCGAAGCCCGCACACCGACGACCATCACCAGAATGATGAGGATTCCGACAATGTTCGCCACAATGTCCAGGAACGAATCTTCACCTGGCATGCCGTCATCAGATTCGTGGTTGGCACGACTAGCGCGTGACATTCGATTGACCTCCCGGAGAGCGCACGGCTGTCAGTGGCATCTCGACATCCACACCGCTCCCTTCAAGCAGCTTCGCCAGCTTCATCGCCTCACGGTCCGCACCAGGAGCAACCTTCACACGCAATACGGGCTTCCAGTGCATGCTGCGGCCAGCAAAGCCCCAATCTTGCGTGCGTTGCCGAATGCTGCCCGCGAAGTCATTTATGAGCTTGTTCGTCGGTTGATCGAAGCTGATAAACTTGGTTGATCCAAAGCTCTGCTTGTCGGGAGAGGGTAGGATATCGAGTCCGTCCTTGCGAACGTAGACCGAGATGGGACGGCGCATTGGCACGGACTGATTACGCGATTTCTGCAACGCCCAATCGGAGCCGCGCCCCGCGGCAGCACTTTGAACTTCGGTCGTACTAGAAAAGGTTGCGCTCACGCTCTGTGATTGCGAATTCGTGTTACCCGCTTGAATGGCACCACTTGAGGTTGCTGAGGCCTGCGACGAGGCACTCCCCGAACTCGAGGATCCCGAACCGGCAGACCCACTCGATGCACCACCCGCTGTCGAATCTTCGGCTTGCGCGCCGCCAGGTACACCTTTTCCTACGGAGCCACTCGAATCGCCGCCGCTAGAATTCGCTGCACTCGAATCGCTGCCCGCCGTGCCTTGCCCCAGAGCATCGCCTTCCGAGCCCGATTGGTTCCATGTCGAAGTCGCAGCACCGTTTCCGCCTGCCGCGGAGTCAGGACCTCCATCCCCGGCGCCTGCGGAGAATTCGCCGCTCGCGCCCTGGCGAGACTCACCCAGTTGGCCTAAACCTTCGCTTGAATTACTGCTAGTCCCTAGTGAGCCGCTACCGTACCGGTCGCCACCGCCAGCAGTGGCACTATAGCGGTCCGAACCGCCGCCAGAAAAATCGCTGCCGGATCCCGCACCGTATCCGCCACCGTAGCCATTGCCTCTTCCGCCATATCCCATTCGGGCACCAATTTTTGCGTGCGTCATGTAGCGCCGTGGGGCAGCCTGAGCTAGTCGCTCCTGCTGCAATCTGGCGAACTGGACCGCATGATCTTGCTGGCTCGCCAAGATCGGATTAGCTGTAGGAAACACGACTCGTTTCTCTTCACTCAAGAATTCATAACCGTACGAGACATCTGCAACCTTCAGCGCTGCCAAAACCTTGACATAGAATTCACGCCCCGAGGGACGAACAATAATCAACGGATAAGGCTCCAGCGGTTCATCACCGGTTTGCACCGCCTGCTTCTCGTAGTGATTTTCCGTAGCACGAATCGCAGCGGCCAAGGCATTGCCCGAACGGATCGGACGAACGAAGTCCTTCTCGGTAAGCCGCGTTCCACCCGGCTGAATGACGACAGCATTCTCGGTACACTCAATAAATACAGGTGGCCGAAAAGTGCCGTTCGGTCCGCGATAAGGAACGATCGCGTAACTCTTCGGCCTTGTTGCCTCCTGCTGCATTTCTTCGACTTGCTCTTTGGTATCCTCAACCAGTTCCTGCAGCCGCAAGAGTTCTCGCTTCGCCTGCTCGTTGTCGACCTCTTGGTCTTCTTCGGTGGCTTCCAATTGCAGATTGTTGAGATAGAGTTCAGAAACCGCATGCTCGAGTCTGCGGGCATGCTCTTCGAGATGAGCCAGTTTCTCTCTTTCTTCGGACAAGCGTTTCTCGATCGCTTTTTGATCGCGAAGTTGCTGCTCCCGCCGCGCCCGCAACTGCTCCAATTCGCTCCTTGCGGGCGGCCCCACGGGCTTTTCATCCCTGGGCTGTACCTGCTGGGGCTGAGTCGTAGTCCTCTCAACCGGTTTGGCTTTGACCGCCACTTGTGGTTTAGCCGCAGGCTGCTCATCGGCCACCACCACCACCCGCGAGGCCTGCTCCGCCAGCACCACCAGCAGCACTAACAGCGCCCCCATCGTGCAAAGCAACACCGCCAAGAAAGGAAACAGACTGACGGCTTTCGAATTATCCCGGACCGCGCGGCTCATGCAGCGTAGCTCTGAGGCTCCTCACCGTCGGAGGGCTCGCCGAGATCGCTCAACGTGATCTCGGGAGCGCTGGTCACCGGTTGGCCTAACCGTGTGTTCAGTAACTGCAGTGTCGCCGAAAGGCTCGCCACGGTCTGCTCGAAGTGATGAGCCCCGGCCAGAGAGGAGAGATTGCTGTTGAGTGCCTCTTCCAACTTGCGAACCTGCCCGGTCGCTTCGACCACTTGCAGCAGCACTTCGCCCTGCTTGATCAACTGCTGCTGCTGAGAAACGGTCGTTCCGGCAGCCTCAACCAGTGCCGCTTGCATGTCCTTGAGGACTTGCTCGCTGCGGGCAATGAGCGTCTCTTGCCGTTCTGCCGCCACTAGCACGGCTTCGCCGAGTGCTCCTTCCACATCAGAAAGATGTTGGCGGTTTTCGTCGGCCAGTTTCGTTTCCGAAGCGACCAGCGTCTCCGTGTGTTGTTCATAGGCTTCAGCGAGAGCGGAAACATATTGGACAGCCCCTTGCTCAAGCACTTCCGTAAGTTTCATCGTGCCTGAGTTCAGCACGTCGGCATGCTGGTGAATCCCTTCGTTCATCACGGTGGAATGTTGCTCAAGCCCCTCGTTCAGGATTTCCGCATGACGAATGAGCGTCTGCTCAAGTTGCTCAGCGAAGCGGCCAACCCCCTCATTCAGGCCGACAGCGTGGGTTTTCAACCCGCGTGATAGTCCGTTCGCTAAAGTCGAGCTAATTGTCTCTGCCGTCGAGTCCGCGAGACTGGCCCACTTTTCGTTAGTAGCTTTCAACGAGTCGCTCAGCAAGTCGGTTTGCTGACGGCAAGAGTTCTCAACGGTCGCCAGCAACTGTTCGGAGGCACGCTGCACGGACGCCATGTGAGGATCGTGCGCTGCACCATACTGGCGGAAACGTCCAACGAGTTGTTCGTCAGCTTTCTGATCGACCGTGGTCAGGAGCGCCACCTCGACGCGCTCGACAATAAACTTTGCGAACAGCAGAATCATCGACAACGTCAACGCTAACGCGGTGGTATCAAACGCCACGCTCAAACCGGCAATGACCACCGGCAGCGACTGCTCCATTTCACTCCCGGAGAGTTTGGCAATCGCTAAGGTAATGCCAATGACGGTCCCCAAGAATCCAAGGATCGGGATCGTCGAAGCGATGATCCTGACTGACGCATAGCTGTGATGCATACGCCCCAAGTCGGAATCTTGCAGGTGCCGTAGATGATCTTCCAAGGCGTCCGCCGATTTGCGTTTGTCAACGTATTGCAGAGCATTCGTAAGGCGTCTCGCTAGGTATGTGTCACAAAGACTAGGATTCCGTTGCTTAAGCTGACTCAAGATAGAGGCGGCCTCTTCCACTCGTTCACCACCGTCAGGCACAAGCAGTGGCAAGTTCAGCTTTTCAAGAGAACCAAATTGCAGCAACAAACCTAACAGTTTGATCAACAAAGCCGCGGTACCCACGCAGAACAGCGCCACCGTGACATTCTCAATCCAGTGGTTATTGAGATACCGCTGAATGAAGCTCCCCTCGGCCGCTGGACGCACAACGATCGCATAGATGGCTAGATAAGCTAGCCCACCCCAGACAACCGCCTGCTTGAGCAACCATTCGGAAATGTTCGAAATACGCGACACGACGACCTGTCCTTTCCTAGGGGTCCTTCCCGGCGGCGATTTCCTCGCCACAACACCGACTTGCGAAGTCTGCTATCCCGGCGCAATCAGACGCGCAGACGGGAACCTTCTCCCCTAGAATCGGCACAACCGGCAAAGCTTACTGAGCCGAAATCGGCGAAAAGGGCCAAGCGAAATGCTAGCACTGGCCAGTCTTGATACCTGACGTTGGCCACGGATGACACGGATCTCACGGATGTCTTCGGGAATAAAAGAGAAGTGCACAAAGGCAGAATGAAGTTTTTCAGCAGGGCATACTGCTGCAAACTACAAATCCCGGTGATCAGTGTTCATCCGTGGCCAAACACTGGGCCGCGATTCTCTACGCTCTCCGCGTCTCTGCGTGGGACAAACAACAGCAGCAAGTTCCGGAATTCCTTCCCCAACCGGCAAAGATTGCCAAAGCTAGAAGCCGTCGAGCGACGATACCGTTTCTTACAAAGCCAACTCATCGTGGCAGCGACAACGGCCGTCGCGATAACGAAACATCCCAGGGGGGATAGCAGCCCGCAATCAGCTTCGGTTGATCGGGCTGCTTTTGTTTTTGCACAAGAGTGTTAAGCCGCAGGGCTCGCCCCGCTAACCGGGAATGTAAGTCGCAAAGCACTTGGGCGTTTCCCACAGCCGAACCTCAACGATCGGCACGGCAAGGTCCAAGCTCTTCGTTTCGGTGTAGATCAGCTTGGCGATATTTTCCGCCGTTGGGTTTTCATCCACCAGATAGAGCGGCTCGCCCATCTCTTCCAGGATCGGAACCACTGGATCGGCCCGATTAAGCAGCATGCGATGGTCGAGATTCTCGTCGATCCACGTGCTCACAGCTTTCTTGATGTCCGCAAAATCTACGACCATCCCTCGGTCGTCAAGCTCGGGACCCTCAATAGCAATCACCGCCTTGCCATTGTGCCCATGCAGATGGCGGCACTTGCCATCGTAGTTGAGCAAACGGTGGCCGTAGCAGAATTCAATCTCGCGGGTGACTCGGAACATTAGTGGGCAGTCGGCAGGGGGCAGGGGGCAGTCGCTTCAAGGATTATTCTCTCAGGGTACAGGCCGGTTGCAAGTGCATGAGACCAATCAGATACTAGGGACGTTGCAATCTTTGCTCAGCGAATCCCCACTGCCCACTGCCCACTGCCCACATGAACCACGCTCCCCGCAGAAATAAACTTCGTCGTCGCCTGAAAAAAGAAGGCCTCGACGCACTGCTGATTACCAACTTCGTTAACGTAACCTACCTCACGGGTTTCACCGGTGACGACAGCTACCTGCTGGTCACTTCCGACCACGACATTGTCATTAGCGACCCACGGTACACCCAGCAACTCGAAACCGAGTGCCCCGACGTCGAGCTCCAAATCCGCCAGCCCGGCGAGAAAATCCTCGACGATCTGGCCAAAATCGTGAAAAAGCACAAGGCCGCGAAACTCGGCTTCGAGGCCTCTTCACTAACAATCGCAACGCATGCGGCGATCGAAAAAGCTTTGCCTAAGGTTTCTCTCGAACCGACCGAGGGCTGGGTCGAAGAACTGCGGATGATCAAAGACCGAGACGAAATCAACGCTACCCGCAGGGCCTGCGAGATGGCCCGCCGAGCGATGGAAGTCGTCCGAGCGAAGATCACTCCCGAGACAAAAGAATCTGACATCGCGGCGGACCTGGAGTTTCAGGCCCGGCGTTTCGGCGGCAAGGGGTTGAGCTTCACGCCCATCGTGGGCGTCGAAGAACGAGCGGCCCTCCCGCACGGCACGCCCACTGAACGGCGTATCGAGGATGCCGAGTTCCTGCTCATCGATTGGGGCGTCAACGAGGGGCTCTACATGAGCGACCTCACGCGTATCCTCACGACGGGCAAAGTTTCCGCCAAACTCCGCAAGCTCTACAACATCGTCTTGAAGGCCCAACTGGCTGGAATCGCCGCCATCAAGCCGGGAGCCATCTGCCAGGATGTCGACGCCGCGGCACGCAAAGTGATTGAAAAGGCCGGGTACGGTAAGTACTTTGGACACGGGCTGGGGCATGGCACCGGGTTGGAAATCCACGAGGCGCCAAGACTTGCGAAAAACCAGCAGACCGAGCTGAAGCCAGGAATGATCGTCACCGTCGAGCCTGGGATTTACTTCCCCGAGTGGGGTGGCATCCGCATCGAGGATGACATCCTGGTCACAAAGAACGGCCACGAGGTACTCAGCGACGTCCCCAAAGACCTAGACCAGTGTGCAGTCGGCTAATTTCCCGCTATATTTAGCCCAGCATAGAGGTTTCGCGGCGCTGCTTGCACCGCGCTAATCACTGCCAAAAAGCTGAACCGAATCACCGGAGTAATTATCAATGGCCACCGGCGGCAAAGATTCCAACGACGTTTTTGATGTGCGCCGAGTCCGTCGTCTCGTCGAATTGATGAATGAGCATGAACTCGGCGAGATTGATCTCAAGCAGGGGGACCAGAGAATCCGGCTCCGTAAGGATGGCGATCAGCCGACGATTGTTGCCGCTCCAGCAGCTGCAACACCGGCTCCTGCTGCAGCAGCTCCGCAAACTCCCGCTGCCAGTGGCGGAGCTACCGAGGCGGCCCCGGCTGCAGCCGCTAATGCCACCTACATCACCAGCCCAATGGTCGGCACGTTCTACACCTCATCGAGCCCTGACGCCCCGCCACTCGTCAAGGTCGGAGATCAGGTTGGCAACGACACGGTCGTTTGCATTATCGAAGCGATGAAGGTCTTCAACGAAATCCCCGCCGAGACATCGGGCAAAATTGCCGCCATCCTGGTCGAAAACGGCGACCCGGTCGAATACGGACAGAACCTCTTTCAACTCGAATAACTTCTGTTCGCCCAACTACTCGTACTCCCCCGTCGCCGCCCGACTCTTGAACTTCTATGTACCAACGTATCCTCATCGCCAACCGTGGAGAAATCGCCCTCCGCATCATGCGTGCCTGCCGCGAGTTAGGCATTGAGACGGTCGCCATTTATAGCGAAGCGGATCGCGGCTCGAACTATCTCGACCTCGCTGACGAAGCCTACTGCGTCGGCCCCCCGAAGCCCGTCGACAGCTACCTAAAAATCGCCAACGTCATCAGCGCGGCCGAAGTTGGCAACGTCCAAGCGATCCACCCCGGATATGGCTTCCTTTCAGAGAATGCCCACTTCAACGAGATTTGCCGTAGCTGCAACATCGACTTCATCGGCCCCAGCCCTGACGCGATGGCCAAGCTCGGCGACAAGAACGCCGCCCGCGAACTGGCCCGCAAAGCCAACGTGCCGGTTGTTCCCGGGAGCGAAGGGCTCATTGAAACCGAAGACCAGGCCCTCAAGTTTGCCCACGAGGTCGGTTTCCCTGTCTTGATCAAAGCGGTCGCCGGTGGTGGTGGCCGCGGCATGCGAGTCGCTGCCAACGATTTGGCCCTCAAAACCGCTCTTCAACAAGCCAAGCAAGAGGCCGAAGCCGCTTTCGGCAACGGGGCCGTCTATCTCGAGAAGTACGTCGAGCAACCGCACCATGTTGAGGTCCAAGTCATTGCCGACCACCACGGCAACGCCGTTCACCTCTGGGAACGCGACTGCTCCGTCCAGCGTCGCCACCAAAAGCTCATCGAAGAGAGCCCGAGCCTCAGTGTTGACGACACGACTCGTAACGCGATGTGCGAAGCGGCCAAACGGCTCATCCTTGAAGCCGATTACACGAACGCCGCCACCGTCGAGTTCATCGTCGATAAGGATGGCAACTACTACTTCATCGAAGTAAACGCCAGAATCCAGGTCGAGCACCCAGTCACCGAACTGATCTCCGGCGTTGATTTGATTAAGCAGCAACTGCTTGTTGCTGGCGGCGAAAAACTTTCCTTCAGCCAAGAGGATATCGTTGCCAAGGGCGCGGCCATCGAATGCCGCATCAACGCGGAAGACCCTGCCCGCAACTTCCAGCCGTCCCCCGGCAAGATCGAACGCCTGGTCGCCCCCGGCGGTTTCGGCGTTCGTTGGGAATCCCACACCCACAGCGGATATGTCGTACCACCCTACTACGACTCAATGATCGGCAAACTCTTAGTCCACCAGCCGACCCGCACCGAAGCCATCGCCTGCATGCTTCGCGCCCTCGCGGAACTCAAAGTCGACGGCATCAAAACCACCGCGCCGCTTCATCAAGAAATCTTGAGCCACAGTGCGTTCGCCGAAGGGCGGATCGATACGACGTTCGTCGAGCGGACGTTCGGGGCCTGAACAATTTCGGATCCTGTCAATAAATTCTCACCATTGGACTGACTCATGACCGCTACGAAGTTTTCAATCATTCTATCCACGCTTGCATTCTTTGTATTTTCCTCTCCAAGCAACGCGTCGACTCTTCTCACCGCTGGTATTGAAGATGGTTTTGCGGCTCCAACTGAGGCTGCAAATCCCAGCGCCAACTTTCTAGCAACGGTGCCCGCTACTCCCGGTGTGAACGCAGGCGATTTCGACGAAGTGTCTGCCAATCGCAATACACTTCACACATTCGACGGCCTCCCTGCTGGCATTGTCTCCGCTACTCTGAGATTTCGAGTGCAGGGCAACCCGAGCGTCAATGCTACCGGCAACGGTGGCGATGGCATCATTCTAGCTTTCTCGGATTCTGATTCTGACGATCTCGCTGACGATTTGGTGTGGTCTCGCACGTTCGGCAGTACAGGCAGCAACGGCGCACTTTTCGTAGACAACGATCCAGGCTTGCTCACCAGTGGTATCTGGTCGGGGACTTCCAATGAGGCAGGAATTCTCGATTTGTCTGCACTCCCGTTGGCAGGAGGCGGAACTCTTGACCTCATCCCCTTATTAAACTCGAACGGCTTTCTCGATATTTTGAGTGGTGATGATTCAACGACAGACTTCTTCGAGTTGGCTATCGAAGTACCTGAGCCAACGAGTTTCGCATTGCTATCCTTGTCCGCACTCAGTGCTTGCCTAAGGCGACTTCGAGTGCGATAAGCCTAGAGAGTCATACTCGAAAAACTTGCAGCGCTCGTCTGGTGCCTGATACAAACCATTCGACGTGCCAGCAGTGTCAGGCTCTCGGAGAGCTTTGCCTCAATCTCAGTCGCGAAGCGACGGCAGCCCGTAGCCAGGGGCGTGAGCCCCTGGATGCAGCACGCCAAATCAATCAAGCCCCGAAGGGGCGACAGTAGTTCGCTATCGCTGAACCAATGTCGTCCCTCCGAGGCTTACCTTTCGTTATCTCAGATCCCAGGGGTTCTTGCCGACGACTACGTACTTGCGCCACTTCGTGGCTAGGCGACTGGCGAATTTCGTGTCCTTAAAGATAGGCTCTTGAGTAAGAGGAAAAGAAATAACGCTAGTCCACCTCTAGGCTCCGGCACATTCGCAACGCTCGCATCCGCCTCCACCCCGCGCTGCCATGCCAGAAAACCATCCCCGTCTTCGCTCACCCCATACTGACTAGCCCACAAACTCAAGTCCGCCCTGTCGACGCTTCCATCGAGATTCAAATCTCCGGGATCAGCGACTGCTTCGAGAATCGCCAAATGCATCTGCGAAGAGAGTTCCTCAATGTTGGTAATCCGCGTCGTATCGGTAGCTAATGTGAAAACTAGCCCGTGCGACTGGTCAATCCAACTGTGAAAACCACGGCCACCCGCTGCCAGCACATCAACCGGCGGGCCTGCTTGGTCGAGTTGGTCCAGCCAAACGCCGATGCCGTAGCGGTTGTTCTCGACCGGGGAAAAGTCAATCGGTGTGGTGTCTTCGGTCACCCGGGTGAACATTTCCTCGACGGAGTCTTCGGAGAGGATCCGCGTCCCAGTCACGCGATCCTCGCCGCCGTTGAGTAGCATGTCCATGAAGCGTGAAAACTCAGACGCTGTCGACTCCATCCCACCCGCGACTCGTGGATTCGCATCGCTAGCCGTCACGAAGCGTGTGTTGGCCATCTCCAGCGGTCCCGTAATTCGCTCCGCCATCAGATCAACGAAGCTCTCACCGGTCGCTACCTCAGCCGCGGCCCCGGCGGCATGCATTGAAATACCACCGTAGCCGAAAGTGCTTCCCGGCGGGCCGTTCTCCAGAGGCCGAAAACTAATCAACCACGCTGCTTGCCGAAGCGTGATGTCCGTGCGAATGAGAATCGGAGAGGTCCCGCCTTCGGAAGGCAACCCGCTGGTATGCGAGAACGCCTGCCGAATCGTGATGTCGCGATAGCCCTCTTTGTCATACTCGGGGAGAAAATCACTGAGGTGACTCTCGAGCGAAAAACCACCTTCAGCAGATTCCGCGAGCGACATCATAAGCGCACCGCTAAGCGTCTTTGTGCTGCTATCGGCCCGCGCAGGCTGATCGATCGTCCAGTTGCCAAATGCCTGATGAAAGATCGGCTGGCCATCTTTGAGAATGCGAATATCAAAACCGGGGACTGGGTCGGCGACGTTCTCGCCGAGGATCGCACCTTCAGCAAGTTCTGTCAGAGCTGACAGGTCCTGGGCTAGTAGGAGTTGAGGCACACACCAGCATTGCATAGCCCCAACCACCAACAGCGTCCGGTGCAGAAATGGATGCATGACAGTGAGGTCTCGATTGCTTGTTGTTTGGATGACGTCCTTACGAATTCACCTATGAAACACCTGTAATAGGTCGAGGTTTCGCGCTGTTCCAGACCATAAGCTTTCAGTGAATTTATGTACTGTCACCCAGTCGCGAAGCGACGAAAGCCCGTAGCCATTGGCGTGAGCCAATGGTGATTAGCTCCACCAAACCCAAGCCGCGAAGCGGTGACAGCGTCTGGGGGCTTCTCAGACGCTGCCACCGCTTCGCGGCTTCGGCAAAGATCAGGCACGTTTCCCCGAGCTGCGCTCGGGGCTACGTGCCGTACGCAGCTTCGCTGCTCTAGACAGTCCCTAGGGCTCACGCCTCTGGCTACGAACTTTCGACATTACGTGGCTGTTCGCCGCACCGAATTTCTTCCTCGACCAGCGCGGCCAAGAATCGCTGCCGCTTCCCTCTGAGCGATCAACTAGAATAGGCATGCCCGCTGCTCAGCACCGCACCGATTCGCAAGTCTCGTAAGCGGAGTTCACCTTGGAAGGCTCATGGATACTGACCGAGTTTTGCACGTCTCGTGAGGCCGCGCGGAGCAAAAGTCGCCAACGGCTGCCTTGGGCAATCGACCGAAGCAGCGCAGTAGCAGGAGGTTAGGAGAATCAAATGCGAAATGGCGAGCTGACTATTGCACAGTGATATCGAGCTTTCGTGCAAAAGTGCAAAAGTCGCTCGGGACTTCTGATGAAATGCACGGGGCGAGCCCCGTGGCGAAATGTGAGGGTTTTTCCCTCAACAGGAGAAAAACCGGCCCATTTTCACCTGACTCAAACTGCCCTAAAATACGCCCTCACAATTAACCTACCTAGCTCGCGTCGCTCAGCAATGCTTCGAGCCACGCTTCTGAAACCACCTATCTTGGATCCTTTCGATGGCTGAAACTCTCTCTCGACCTCCCCGCACGACTCACAACTTTGGTAAAGTTGCCATACTTTTCGCCGGTGGTCCCGCCCCTGGGGCTAATGCCGTCATTTCCGCGGCCGCCACTTCCTTTCTCCGTAACGACGTCGAAGTCGTTGGCGTGAAGCATGGCTACTCTGGCCTGATGGAGTTTAGCTCCAGCCGTCCGCTGGAAGAGGACCGCGACTATGTGATGATGAACCACAAGATGCTCCGCCGCACGCGGAACTCTCAGGGCATCATGATCGGCACCGCACGGGCGAACCCCGGTAAGATGGTTTCGCATCCCTCACACTTGGCGGACGAAGAGAAGTCAGGGCCGCTGAAAACCGTTTACGAGGCACTCCGCTCGATCGGCGTCGACGCCCTTATCTCGATCGGCGGTGACGACACGCTCAAAACGGCCAACAAGTTCAAGATGTACCAAGATCGTTTGCCACTGGATGCCCATCGCATTCCCGTGGTGCATCTACCCAAGACGATCGACAACGATTACCGCGGCATTGACTTCACCTTCGGCTACTTCACGGCGGTGAACTTCATTGCCGAAGAAATCCGCAACATGTTGGCTGATGCGGAAGCCAACCGCAGCTACTTCCTCGCAGAGTCGATGGGCCGCAGTGCCGGCTGGCTCGCCTATGGAGCGGCGATCGCCGGCGAAGCCAGCCTCGTGGTGAGCGTTGAGGACATCATCGGCAAGTACCGCGCTCAAGAGGAGTCAATCAACCCGAAGACCGGCGAAAAGACAACTCGCACGATCATGAACCTCGACGAGGTCATTCCCCGCATCGTCGCCACGATGACCACTCGCGAGCGCGAAGGCAAAGAGTACGGCGTGATCGTCGTTGCCGAAGGACTCGCAGAGTTTCTACCCAATAGCTACCTCGAAGGTGTTGGCCGTGATGACCACGGTCACATCAACATCTCGGCAATCAACCTGCACGACTTATTCTCTGATCTCATTGCCAAGGAATACAAACGGCAAACCGGCAAGAGCAGGAAAGTGAACGCCGTACAACTCGGGTACGAGGCCCGTTGTGCCAAGCCGCACGCCTTCGACGTGATGCTAGGTAGCCAGCTCGGCGTGGGTGCTTACCGAGCACTTGTCGAACAAAGGCTCAATGGCGTGATGGTTTCCGTGTCTGGCCAGTTGCAATTGGAGTACGTGCCGTTTGAAGACTTGGTCGATCCGGAAACGCTCGTAACCGTCGTCCGCTACATTGAGCAGGACAGCGACTTCCAGAAGCTGACCCGATTCCTGGAGACCTACGTCAACGAGGGAGACATCGTCTAAGAGTTCGTTCTTCTGTTAAAGCTATCTCAAACACGGAACTGATAAAGAGAAAATGGCATTTCCTACTCCGTTCTACCGCTGGCGGCCTCACCCTTGGCATGGACTAAACGTCGGGCCTGATCCCGAAAAGCTCGGCCCCGAGGCGCCGATTATCGTCCATGCGTATATCGAATTGACACCGTTTGATCGTATTAAGTACGAACTGTCGAAGAAAACGGGCTACCTGATCGTTGATCGGCCTAACAGGACATCCTCGTTCTGCCCAACGCTCTACGGCTTTATCCCACGGACCTACTGTGGTGAGAAAGTCACGGCACTCATGGACGAAGCCGACCGCGGTGACGCTGACCCTTTGGACATCTGCGTCCTGAGCGAACGCCCGATTACCAAGTCCGAGATCATCCTCAAGGCACGTGTCGTCGGCGGCTTGCCGATGCTCGACGATGGCGAAGCGGACCACAAAATCATCGCCGTCCTTGAAAACGACTACATGTGGGAAGGGATCAACGATATCGATCAGTTACCGACGGTACTCGTCGATCGGCTGCGGCACTACTTCAGCACCTACAAGATGGTCTCACCCGACCAAGAGAAAGTGCCCATCGGCGCACCTTACGGCCGAGAGCAAGCCGCCAAGGTCATCCAAGCCGCAGTGGCTGATTACGAAGATCAATTTGGGGAGTGAGCCGCCTGTCGGCCCAACCGCCAACTCAACCGTCCAGCGTCCCCTTCGTACTCGGCACACCCGGCATCCGCGGATCGCTTTCCACCGCCATTCGCAAAGCACGAGCCGAGCACTTGAATACCGCCTCGGCAATGTGATGACTGTTCCGTCCGTAGTGAAGCATCACGTGGAAGTTGCAAAGCGCGTTCGCAGCAAACGCCTGCCAGAAATCCTCAAGTAGTTCGCTATCGAACTCACCAATTTTTTCTGATGGAGTCGGAGCGTTATAGGCCAAGGCATACCGGCCACTGAGGTCGAGCGCCGTCGTGACCAGCGTCTCTTCCATCGGAAGTGTGAAGTGCCCGTAGCGGCGAATCCCCGCCTTATCGCCAAGGGCTTGCTTGACGGCTTGGCCTAGGGCGATGCCCGTGTCCTCGACCGTATGATGCTGATCGACGTGGAGATCACCCTCAGCTTTTACTGTTAAATCGAACGCCCCGTGCTTGGTGAACAACTCCAGCATATGGTCGAAGAAGCCTACGCCGGTCTGAATATCGGCAACCCCCGACCCGTCGAGATTGATCTCGACCGAGATCTTCGTTTCGTTCGTCTTACGATCGATCTTACCAGTACGGGCCATTGAGATGCTTGATTTACAGGGGTTTGAGGAAATCCGGCAATTAATCGTATCACGGACACGGAATCGGGGCGACGTGTTCACCGTACCTCAGTGAGGGAGTTTCAGGGATTGATAGAGCTTCAATCGGCCAGATCGCTATAATCCGACGGTAGGCAGCCCTTTTGTCGTCGAATTCAGCTCGTTCACCTATGCTTGAGGAGCACCTCCGATGGCCCCGATGAAACGCCCCGCAACCAAGCCCTATCTGGAAGATCGAGAAGATACGATCTCGATAGCCACCCTCGCCAAACGGTGGCACCTTACCCACCACGAAGCTCGGCAGTTGCTGTCGGAGGGAGAACTCCCCTTCGTCCAAATCGCCGGCAAGATTCGCATCCCTTGCGAAGCGATAGCCACGCACGAAAAGAATTGGCTCTCAGCCTCTTAACTCTGGCTAGAGTGACCAGTCAGGCGCCTTGGCACGAATCAACTCGGTGAGCCTTAGTAAGGTCGGCACGTCGAGTTGCTCCGTGCGAACATCGTCGGAGAACTCCATCTCAGCGAGAATTTCATCCACTTCAGTCTTGCTCAGATGCTTCTTCATCGCCGCCACGACATTCGCCCGCAAGAACTTCCGGCGGTGGATAAAGATGGCCTTCGTAAACTGATGAAAGTACTTGAGGTCGGGCACGAATGCTCGACGTTCCGAATCGACGACGATCTTGACGATGGCGGACTGAACTTTCGGCGGGGGCCAGAAAACACCTGGCGGCATGACGCGGACAATCTCCGCAGCGGCTTGGCATTGAATCCAGACGCTTAACGCGCTGTAATCCTTCGTCCAGGGCTGGGCGATGATTCGCTCACCCAGTTCCTTCTGGATCGTGACCGACATGCTGTGAGGAACAAAGTTACACGACAATAAGTTGCTGATCACCGGCGTCGCTACGTTGTAGGGCAAGTTGGCCACCAGCTTTAAACGTCGCTCGGGAGAAACGCTTAGTTGTTTTTCGATATGCGCGAGGACTTCCGGGGCAAAGGAGTTCTTATTCCGCAAGGCGTCCTGTTTGAGCATCACGACGTTGTCGTACGGCAAAAGCAACTCACTAGCCAACTCAAACAAGTGGCCGTCGATTTCGACGGTGATCACCGAGGCCGCTTTTTGGGCCATAAGTTCCGTCAGCGCCCCCGTACCCGTGCCAACCTCGAGCACCACATCCCGCTCGTCGAGTTCGGCCGTATCGACGATCATCTGCTGCAAATTGAGATCAATCAGAAAGTTCTGTCCGTGCCGCGTGGCGGGTTGGATACCCATTTCGCGGAAGCGCTGCATCAGGAACGACTTCGTCTGACGAGTCGCTGAGGATCGGGTTGGCGAGGGTTGATTGGGCACAGGAAGTTATCAGTTGGCAGTGTTCAGTGTTCAGTTTTTAGTAGCGACTTGGAAGCCGCTGAGTTGACGTTCGACGTACTTGGCGAGGACATCGGTTTCGAGGTTCACCGAATCGCCAACTCTTCGCTTGCCAAGGGTCGTCACGCTTAACGTATGGGGAATCAAAGCAACGCTAAATGCCTCATCGGTCACATCGACCAGCGTCAGGCTGATGCCATCGACCGCAATCGAGCCCTTGCTAGCCATTTGCTTCGTGAGCGAGGCGGGGGCGTTAAACCACATCGTGCACCACTGTCCATCATCGTCGCGCGATTTCACCGAGCCGAGCCCATCAATGTGTCCAGTCACATAATGCCCACCAAGTTGGTCCCCGACCTTCAAGGAACCCTCAAGATTTACCCTCGATCCAGCGGCTAATTCTCCCAAATTCGTGCGACTGAGCGTTTCCTCACCCGCTTCGAAGGCAAGTTTGGCACCGTCCCGTTCGACGACCGTTAAGCAACAACCGTTCACGGCAATACTCGCACCGATTTCCGCCTCGGGGGACAACGTCGGTGACTCGATCACAAGGCGAGCCCCTGGTCCCTCACGGCGAAACTCGACCACCTCGCCAAGTTCTTCAACCAATCCGGTGAACATTCGGCTCGCTTTCTTCCGCGTCTGTTTCAAATTCCTTCTGCCCACTGCCTCGCAGCTTGTTTTTCCAAATATGGAGTAATGCTGGGGCAACCGCATAAACGCCGCAAAGCAGCGGAACGGCATACCAACGTACAGCGACAAGTGCGAGTATCGCAAACACGATCACGACGAGTTGTGAAAAGCTCTTCTGTCCCCTTAGAGCTATCGTCACGATGTGCGGATAGGGCACGCGGCTGACCATCAGCAGGGCGATTACCATCGCATAGGGTGGAAGCAACCACTGGAGCCAAGCGTCGTAGTCGTTAAAGTTCTCGAAATTCAGTTCGTTCCGAAGCGTGTAGGAAAACATTGCACAACTGGCAATCACGGCAGCGGCGGCGGGCGTAGGAAGACCCTCGAATGCCGTGTGGTCGTCGTCCTCGTCGGTTTCCACATTGAACCGCGCGAGCCGCAACGCGGCACAGCAGGCAAATAGCGCGGCTATGCACCAAATCGTTTGCCTATGGAGTTCAGTGAATTGCGGGCACATCTTCACAAGCAAGATTGCCGGGGCGACTCCGAAAGAAACTAGATCGCAGAGGCTGTCTAGCTGCCCGCCGAAATCGCTAGTGGTCCGCGTCATGCGGGCGACTTGGCCATCGAACATATCGAACAACATCGCCAGGAAGATCAGCATGCCGCACAGCATCAGATTGTGGGTCGGATCTTGGCTGCCCAAGAGCGCGGGAAACTCTCGAATAACACCTATCGTCGGTGCCGGCTCAGCGATCACCGAGCCCGCTTTGTCGATCCGCGACGCCACCACGATCGCAAAGAAACCGCACACGAGGTTTCCCAACGTGAACAGGGTGGGCAGGACAGCAACAGCGCGGATTCTACGCATTTGGAGACAATTAGGGTTTTACCACAGAGGGCACGGAGAACACGGAGGTTTGGTGGAGACTCGCTCGAATGCTCTTCCTCTACACTCTGGGCATCACTCAATGGTAAGTGTATTTTCAAATGGAACAGGCAGCTTTGCGCGTAGCGATCAATTATTCTACTCAAATAAAAACAGTTACCTGGGGTATAACTGGAACACGATCGCTTCCACCAACAAGCCTCCGTGTTCTCCGTGCCCTCTGTGGTTCAAAAACTAAGCAGTAAACCTCGCTAAGATAGTTGAGCCCGCTTTGATTTTCTGTCCCACTTCGACTTCAGATTGAACAGCATCCCGGGGGAGTATTAGTTCGGTACGGGAACCAAGCTTAATCATACCAAATTTCTCGCCCCGCTGGACCGCCTGGCCTGGCTTGAGCGCACAGACAATTCGCCGGGCGATGAGTCCGGAAATCTGGCGAACGGCGAACTTCACTTCAGGACGGCGTTCATCTTGGAAGCCAATCCACATGTATTCGTTGCGAATGGCGCTCTCCGGGTTCATGGCATTGAGGAATTCGCCCGGCTTGTAGTGCATGTCGACGACTGTACCGTTGCGGGGCGAACGATTGATGTGGATATTGAAGATCGAGAGAAAAATGCCAATTCTCAACGCCGGGCCATCGAAGAATTCGTAATGGTCCAGCTCGGTCACTTCGGCAATCGTCCCATCCGCGGGTGAGACGATGACCTCGGGATCGTCCGGGATCACTCGGCGCGGGTCGCGAAAGAAGTAAACGACCAGTCCAAGTACAACGATGGGAATGATCGCTAACCATTTCCAGAACCCACAGCACGTCAGCAGAAGAATCCCTGCCGCCAGCAAGGGGTAACCCATCAACTGCAGTTCGGCCAAGCCCCACCGAGCGAAGGGAATCGACTCCCGCCAGCGGAACGGATCGTCCTGTGGCTTCCAGTGGGCAGTGCAGAGGTTCGAGCAGTACTTCAAGTCGCGGGGATCGAGAATTTCGTGTGGCGCACCATCGGTGTCACCGTGCCGCAGTTCCGCCATCCGCGCGACGTAGCCTTTGCGAAAGGTCTTCAGCCACCAGCGCCGCCAGCGTCCCCAGAGCAATTCCAGCGAGTAGCATTTGCCGCCACCGGGCTGCACGCTGTTGATGTTTTCGGGGAGCTGGTTCACTTAAAGCACTTTTCTTGTCTCGCGCAGAGACGCGGAGACGCAGAGGAGGAATGTCGAACACTCAACAGTTTCTAAACTTGTTCTCTTCAATTCTTGTTTCCACAGTTGTGCTTGAATAGAGAGGAGATACTAAGAATTCTCTTGACGTTACAAAACTTATTCTCTGCGTCTCCGCGACTCTGCGCGAATCACAAGAGTTACAAAACCGGACACGTATCAAACCACTCACGGTTCTGCCCTTGCATCCATTCGGTGCATTCCTCGGGGCCCCAGAAGCCCGGGTCGTACATGTAGAGCGTCGGTTTGTCGCTTGCAGCCCAGCCTTCGAGGATCGGGTCGATCACCTTCCAGGCGGCTTCGACCTCATCGGCGCGTGCAAAGAGGCTGGCGTCGCCTTCGAGTGCATCGAGCAACAATCGCTCGTACGCTTCCGGCATCTTGCTCCTAAACTCTTGCTGATAGTTGAAGTCGAGGTCCGTCTGTCGCATTTTCATTCCAGCGTCAGGCACTTTGGTTTGAAAGTGCATCTGGATCCCTTCGTCTGGTTGGACCTGCACAACCAAACGGTTCGACTCGCCGAGGCTCTTCGGGCTGTCGGCAAACAGCTTGTGGGGCGGCTCTCGAAATTGAATGACAATCTGTGTCGTGCGACACGACATCGCCTTGCCGCTTCGTAAGTAAAACGGCACGCCCTGCCAACGCCAGTTGTCGACCCACAGTTTGATCGCTGAAAACGTCGCCGTGCGGCTTGTGTTCTCGACTCCCTCGCAAGCCGTGTAACCGCGGTACTGGGCACGGAAAGTATCTTGCTTGATCGCTTTCTCATCGACAGGGCGAATAGCGTGCAACACCTTTACTTTTTCATTACGAATCGCGTCCGCATCATAGCGAACGGGAGCCTCCATCGCGGAGATCATCAGCAGTTGCAGCAAGTGGTTCTGCACCATGTCGCGCATCACGCCGGCCGAATCGTAGTAGCCCGCACGGCTGCCGACTTCCACTTCTTCGGCCACGGTGATTTGCACGTGGTCGACGTAGTTGCGGTTCCAGATCGGCTCGAAGATCGTATTGGCGAACCGCAGGACCATCAAGTTCTGAACGGTTTCCTTGCCCAAGTAATGATCGATACGGTAAACCTGATTTTCCTTGAACACTTCATGCACGGATTCATTGAGCTGTTGAGCCGTTGCCAGATCCGTGCCGAAGGGCTTTTCGATCACCACGCGGCGGGGGCAAACGCAATCGTCGGCTAAGCCACTGGCGCCGAGTTGCTGGATGGCCGGCTCGTAGAAGCGTGGGGCTGTCGAAAGGTAGTAGACCCGCGGGCAGGGCTCGCCTTTTTCGACTTCGCTGAGGAACGCCTTGAGGGTTTCGAAATCTTCCGCTTTGCCGATGTCGCCGGGGTGATAGAAAATGTGCTGGGCAAACTCCGCCCACTTCTCTTGATTGAATTCCTCGCCGACAAATTTCTGGGTCGTTTCCGTGAGGCTTTCCCGCCACTGTTCGTGCGAGAACTTGCTACGCGAGAAACCGACCACCCGCACACCGCTGGGGAGTCGCTTCTTCACGAACAGCTTGTAGAGTGCCGGAATGAGCTTGCGGCTGGTGAGGTCGCCGGAAGCGCCGAAGATGACGAAGGTGGGAGGCATGGTGGGGCGCGAGTTGTTGGGCGCTGAGCGCTAGATTAAGATCGAAACTGTTGGCAAACGCAGAAAACCGCCTCAACCCAAAGTTTAACGGGATTCACACGAACAACTAGCGCCTAGCGCCCGATAACGAGCGCCTAAATAGTCATCGACGTAAACCCGCCGTCGACGTAAATTGCCTCGCCGGTGATGAAGCTGCCGGCTGTTTTTGAGAGGAGCAACAATGTTGCTCCGATTAGTTCCTCTGCTTCTCCGAAGCGGTCCATCGGAGTGTGCCGCATGATGTCGGCGACGCGTTCTTCGCTGAGGATCTTGCGATTCTGCTCCGCGGGGAAGAACCCGGGGCAGAGGCAATTCACGCGGACGCCCTTGGTGGCGAACTCGCGGGCGACATTCTTGGTGAGGTTGAGGATCGCCGCTTTGCTAGCGGCATAGGTATAGACTTTTGACAGCGGCAAGAAGCTGGTGACGCTCCCGATGTTCAGGATTGACCCGCCACCCGCGTCAATCATTGCCTTGCCGAACACCTGACAGGCGTAGTGCGTGCCGTTGAGATTCGACTGGATGATTTTGTTGAATTCGTCCTCTTCGATTTCGAAGTAGGGCGTTGCTGAGTTCACCCCGGCACCGTTGATCACCGCATCCACGCGGCCATACTCGGCGATCGTCTTATCACAGAGCTCCTGAATCGACGCCTTGCTCATCGCATCGACCGCAGCAAACGAAGCGGAGCCCCCCTTCGCTTTGATCGACTCGACGCGTTGGCTCCCGCGTTCCTCACTGCGACCCGCGACAACCACGTGCGCCCCCGCCTGGCCCAGCCCCTCGGCCATCTCTCCGCAAAGGACACCGGTACCGCCGATCACCACGGCGACTTGATCTTGAAAGCTGAAAAGTTTTTCTAGGTAGGACATGGGTTGTTGGGTTGGTTAGTCGTTAGTTTTTTGAACCACAGAGGGCACGGAGAACACGGAGGGTTACTAGAACAGTAGTCACTCGGCATCCAAATCGTTTTTATCAATTTGGGTAAAGTGTAAAAATCTCTCCAAGTCTGCCTTCCTATATTTATTGATAAACTCAGGGGTAGAATTTGTCGTTAGCATCAAATCATAGATGTCATTGATACGTTGTGAGTCAGACATCACCTTATTACTTTCCAAACGTGACTCAAGTTCAGCAAGTAAAACTCTCATCTCATCGTTTGAAGTCTTGGTATGAAAATAGGTGACGTTACCCCAAACGTTGCGAATAGCTAAGTCATCCTGCCAGTGCTCTTGAAGGTAACTGGTTTGGCTGTTCTCAAATATTGATTCCAGGACGTGTAATTGCCTTTCTTGTAATTGAGAAAAGGTCAGAGTTTCCCAAGTAAAACGGACATAGATGACGATGAACGAAACCAGAAAGATGCACAGAACTGCTAGTCCAAATTGAACAATTCTTCTTCCAAACGAAAACCTAGAGGAGGACATGTGCAAAGACTCTCCAATAGAGATGATTCTCGCATATCTTTCTCTGTGAACCTCCGTGCCCTCCGTGGTTCAAAAAACCGGAGCCGCCAACTCAGCTAGGCTCACGCCGCTCTTGCAGCCACTCCGCGTGGAACATTTCACCGCGTGGCTTATCAACACGCTCAAAAGTATGAGCGCCGAAGTAGTCGCGTTGGGCTTGCAGCAAGTTCGCCGGCAGGTCGGCTCGGCGGTAGCCGTCATAATACGCCAGCGCGGTCGCGAAGGCGGGCACCGGGATGCCTAGCAGCGCGGCTTGCGAGACAACATGCCGCCAGGCGGCTTGGGCCCCCTCGATCGCTTCCTGGAAGTACGGGGCGAGGAGCAGATTCTCCAGGTTGGGCTCCTTGTCGAAGGCTTCCTTGATCGTATCGAGGAAGACCGCACGGATGATGCAGCCGCCACGCCAGAGTAGGGCACAATCGCCGTAGTTCAGCGGCCAATCGTGTTCCTTGGCGGCGGCCTGAAGTTGGACGAAGCCTTGGGCGTAGCTGACGATCTTCGAGGCGTAGAGTGCCTGTCGAATTTGGTCGATGAACTCTTGCTTGTCGCCCGAGTACGTTGGCGAGGGACCGGTGAGAACTTTGCTCGCTCGGACACGTTCGTCCTTGAACGAGGAAAGCCCGCGGGCGTAAACGGCTTCGGTGACAAGGGTGCTGGGCACGCCGAGGTCGAGGGCCAACTGGCTCATCCACTTGCCGGTTCCCTTGGCACCAGCACGGTCGAGAACCTTGTCGACCAAGTGGCTGCCATCGTCGTCCTTCACGCTGAAGATGTCGCGGGTGATTTCGATGAGGTAGCTGTCGAGTTCGCCTTTGTTCCATTCGGCGAACACGTCGTACAGCTCGTCGTTGGAGAGGCCGAGGCCCTCCTTCATCATCGAGTAGGCTTCGCAGATGAGCTGCATGTCGCCGTACTCGATGCCGTTGTGGACCATCTTCACGTAGTGACCGGCACCCCGGGGGCCGACCCACTCGCAACAGGGGATGTCGTTATTCGGCCCAACCTTTGCAGCGATCGCCTGGAAGATCGGCTTCACGTGTTCCCACGAGTCAGGACTGCCACCGGGCATCATGCTGGGGCCTTTGAGAGCGCCCTCTTCACCACCGGAAACGCCCGTGCCGCAGAACAAAAGGCCCTTCTCTTCGACATACTTCGTGCGGCGTTCGGTGTCCGCGTAGTAGGTATTACCGCCGTCAATGATGATGTCGCCGGACTCGAGCAGCGGAATGAGCGTCTCAATGACCGCATCAACCGCCGGCCCCGCTTTGATGAGCATCATCACCTTGCGCGGCCGCTTGAGATTCTTGACCAAGTCTTCGATCGTGTGACAGCCGACGAACTGCTTGCCCGCGGCACGACCATTGATGAAGTCGTCCACGACGCTGGTCGTGCGGTTGTTCACGGCCACCTTGTAGCCACGGCTTTCGACGTTGAGGGCCAAGTTTTCGCCCATCACGGCGAGGCCAATCAGGCCAAAATCACAATCACTCACAGCAGGCAACCTTTCCGGGGTGGGCTAATGGCAGGTGTTGTCGACAGCGGAACTCGTCGAAGGGATGGCGAGCGTAGGTCGGCGTCATTCGGTTCGAGGTAAGCGTATGATGATCGGCTGCGAAGTAACTTTGGTCAAGTGTGAGGCGACGCAAAGCGGTTATGTTGTCTGCGACGTATTGATGCCTGATTTCTTCACTTGATATTCCGTATTTCCTGCAAGCTTGAACGCTTTTCGCTTGATGATTCGCGGGGGCTTTGACAGTGAACTGACCCTTGGATAGGGTGTGGGATTCGCCCACTGCAAATTGCCCCCACCTAACACATTGCCCACAGAGGACCTGCCGCGATGGCTGCACTGCCGCTGAAATCTGCCGATGACTGCCAAGTTGACTTTCTCTCACTGGGGGCGATGGTCCACCGGCTCGATCCGGGGATTACGCCGTTCCGCCGGGCGAGGGAGTTCGCGGTGCATGTCTCTGGAGGTGAATACAACTGTGCGGCGAACCTCGCCAGTTGCTTCGGCCAGCGGACTGGAATCGTCACGGCGATGGTCAATAACGGCATCGGCGAACTCGTCCAAACCCGCATCCGCGAGCTAGGCGTGCGGCCTTTCTTCAAACACTTCGAGCATGATGGCGTCCGTGGACCGAACATCGCCACCGTTTACAGCGACCGCGGCCATGGTGCGCGGGCACCCGTGGTGTTCTACAACCGGGCTAACGAAGCGGCCGCGATGCTCAAGCCGGGCGACATTGATTGGAATTGCATCTTCGATCAGGGCGTCCGCTGGTTTCACTCGGGTGGCATCTACGCGGCGCTAGGCGAGAAGACTTCCGACTTGATTGCCGAGGGGATGCAAGCCGCCAAGGCAAGCGGTGCGATCACTTCTTTCGATCTCAACTACCGGGCTAAGCTATGGGCAACGCTCGAAGGGGGCGAGACGAAAGGGATCGACATGAATCGCCAGATCGCCAGCCACCTCGACTGTCTGATCGGCAACGAGGAAGACTTGCAGAAGGGTCTCGGATTCACCGGGCAAGATGTCGAAAAGAAATCGAAGCTCGACCCCGAAGCGTTCTTCAGCATGATCGAAAAGGTGAAGGCCGAGTTCCCGAACATCAAAGTCGTGGCCACCACGCTTCGCGAAGTTGAAAGTACGAGCCGTCACAACTGGAGTGCCGTGCTGTGGGTCGACGGCGAGAAGTTCACTTGCCCCACGATGAAGCTCGACGTGATCGACCGCATCGGTGGCGGCGACGGTTTCTGCAGCGGCATGATTTACGGGATGCTCGCCGGAGAGAAGCCCGAGCAGTGCCTGCGACTCGGCTGGGCCCACGGGGCGCTGCTGACGACCTATCCGGGGGATGTCTCGCAGGCGACACTCAGCGAAGTGGAAGCATTGGCCGAGGGCGGGTCGGCGCGGGTGCAGCGGTAAGGCGAGTTACATCAGCCCTCCACCACGTTCCACTCCGGCTCCGCCGGCAGAAACGTCTCGAACTCCTCTAGCAACTGCTTCTGATAATCCCCGCTGAACGTGCCGAATAGGAAGCGGTCGATTCCCTCGTCGTGCAGGCGTTGCCAGCTTGCGTCTTCATTGCCGGGGTTGATCGGGAAGAATAGGCACTTGTTGGCAATGGCCGCTTTGTAGTCGCCGGGGGAGTCGCCGATCATCAGGGCGTGGTTTGCATCGTAATGACTTGCGAGGGAAAGCGTTTCTCGCTTCGGTCCCGTCTCTTGGCCGTAAAGAGCCCGCACATAACGGGCGACCCCGTTCTCTTCCCACTCGTACTCAAGAGCTTTTATCGGTGTTCCGGAAACGACCAGCATGTCGGCTGCCTCGTCGAAACGGTGCAGGCATTTTTTCACGGACGGAAACGGCGCGATGTTGCGAATCATTGCGGTGATCGCGTCGTTTACGTCTTCAGACCAAGCGAGAACTCTCTTCAGATCAGGATCACCAGTAGCGTCCGCGATTTCGGCCAGAGAGGGATTGCCAAGTGTCTTGGCTTGCTCGACCCAGTTCCGTAGTCCCTCGAGCTTCGGCACGGAAGTACCACGTTCAATGACTTCGGGACGACCGCGCAGCCAGTCGAGCTGTTCCAACAGTGCAAGAAACCGATTCGATCCTCGACTCTTGGAATAGAGGTTTACAAACTCTGACACTTCGCGAGCATATTTGCCAACGCTTTGCAGGCTAAAGTGTCGGATGAACGCGGGGATGAAGCATTCCTTGTGCTTCAACTCCATCGTGTCGAACACGCACCCGTCCGAATCGATTCCGACGAGAAAGGGCTTCTGCGGTTTGTAGTTTTCCAGAGGCATAGTAATCAAGTTCTATGGGCTAATTGTTTGTGGGCTCTTTCGACCAGTTGGCGACTAATGAGGTTATTCGCCGTTCAATCCGATTCATTTCCGCGGCGAAACGTGGGTCGTTCACGCCGCCGAACTTCTCCGTAAAGTCTTTCTCTGCGAGACCTTCACTTAAGTCGTCGATCTCGGGCAGAAACCGCTCCACTGAAAATGAGCGTGCAACCTCATCCAGGGAGATGCGTTTACTAAGAATCGCGGCAGCAAACACAATCCCAGCACGATTTGCAGCCATGTCGGCAAAACTAAACCCCGTCCCGCCCTGGGCATCAAGCAGTTCCTTCGCCAAACCGGCACTCCTAGCAGCCTGAGATCCCACAACGGTAACGAGATGGGCAGAGACGAAAAAGTGCTTGGTAAGATCGGCCCTCTCGTGCATCGTGGGCTGGCCAATGGCGGCACGGCGTCGGCGTTTCTGCTGCGTATCCTCAACGCGGCTAAGCAACTGGCCTGACACGGGCAGGATCGACAAGGTATCCGTCTCATCAAGTGCAATACCCAGGGCAAGTAGGAAAGCCTGTTGCGAGCGTTCGCGGCGGACTCGCTTAGCCGCTAGAGCTGCTTGACGCACATAGAGTTCTAGTAACTGGTCACCAGAGACCGGTTCACGTTTTCCTTTTAGAGTTCCCGCTGCTTGCTCGCGAGCAAGCCGTTGATTAAGCTCGCCGACCCTAACCAAGTGATCGAGTACCTTGCGTACGTCGTTCACCAACGGCGTTGTACCAGCCGAGCGGACGATACGACGCAGTCCCGTGGCAGCGGAGTCGTTCGGAAGAGCAGGCTCAAGTGCCGCATAAATCGCATCCAGTCGGCGACGGGTCTCCATCGAGACATCCGAAATCTTCGTGACTCGTTTCCGGCGAATCTCTTCGCCCAACAAAGACATCCCCAATGCGTTAACGGGATCGAACTTGATGGTCGCCTCTGCCGCTCGCGACTTACCCCCAGTAAGAACAGGTCGCATGACACTGTTCGGTTCAGGACTGTGGGCGGCACCCAAGTGATGGCCCAGTTCGTGCACGAGTAATTCGAGACGCTCTGACTCTAGGACGTTTGCCGCACGCTCTTTGAGCAGAATGTGGGGATGTAAAGGTCCACGTGTGCCGCCCAGGTGATACCGCCCCTTTTCAATGCGGTATTGGCTCGTGAATCCGATGGCCACTCGCCCTGGAGCCGGATCGACTTCACGCTCAAACTCCTTGAGTGTGCGATTAAAGTCTTTTTGTTCAGGAGAAGAGTCCCACGTTTCAATCGCAACGACTTTGAATCGGATACCACAGTGAGCCGAAAGTACCTTCGAAGCTTCTGCCAGGCGAGCCTTCAAGAGCGGCTCCCATACGGTACGGTGCGTTCGTTCGTCGTCGTCGACAAGCAGCTTCACGGGGATGACTCCCGCGTTGGGCAGCAGGGGGAGAGCATCGCCCTGCGTCTGTCGTCGGATACCACGGCGACCTAGTCCAAGCTCTTGCAGCGCGAGCTGGTCGTTCTCCAAATCGCGAGCGAAGTAGTAGGCGGCCCCGTGCTCAATCTCGAAATCGTAAACTTCGCGTCCTTCTCGGACTCGGACCTTCGTCGCAACGTCGAAATAGATCGGTCTCGATTCTTGCGGCTCGATCGTCACCATGCGAAGGTCTCCCCCCGCAGGAATCGTTGTTAGGCGGATCGGATCCTTCGTTCGATTCGATAGAACGGCCACGTCTGCGCACGCGGTGGAGGCGTGAACAGCATGAGCCAAGAGGAGAACCAACAATTGAGCAAGCCGCATACCCCTATCATAGGTGCTGAATCCAGCAACGACGAGGACAGAGTTCCCGAACTGCGGAGAAATGCTGGGCTAGAACCGCCCGAGGCAGTCCTGCAGCTCTTGCATAGCGTAGACATCACGCTCGCGACCCGTGGCAGCGAAAACTGCTTGCAGATTGAACAGCATCCGCGAAAGCCATTGCCGGGCGCTCGCCCGCACGAGGCAACCGGGTACGGCGACTTCGCTCCTCCCAGTGGCTTGGGCAATTCGGGCAAGCGCTTCGGCCGAGGTCACAATGCCTCCGCCGTAGAAAGGATCGACATACATGCTGCCCTCGTCAGGCGAAACAACTTCAACGAGGAAATGGCCGGGAGCGTTAACCCCGTAGACTTCCAGTTCCAGTTCGGCCGCAACCCGACCGTAGACCAAGGCAAGCGTGATGGGGATTCCCTGGCGACTCTGGAGTACGGCAGGTAGATAGCTGTTGGACGGATTGTAATAGTCGTCGGTGTTGCCACTTAGTCCGATGACCTCGAAGAGCAGGTCATGCAAATGGGCTATCCGCGCTTCGAAGCCCGTCGACCGAATTCGCTTGCGGACGGCTTCGGCCAGATTCTCGACAGCCGTTTCGCCAGCCGCAAAGTCCGCTTGAGGCATGTCGTGCCTCGCCAGAGCCCAAGCCGCTTCGAAAAGCCATTGAAGCTTGTCAGCCACTGCCGGTTCGTCTAACTCGCGACCTTCCAGTACTTTCTCGAAGTGCGCGTAGGCCTCGGGGCGGCAGTAGGCAGGTCCCGTGGGGAGCAAGGGCATCGTCATTCCTAACTGGCAACTTCTCTGTTCAAGGGGCAATGAGCCGGAGGGTTCACATAGTAGCCCTACCGCTCCGCGGTAGGAAAGCAGAAACATTCAAAAGTCACACATCATTCAACCTAGCATTCATGGCTTACCACAGCTTCCGCGGTTCCTGTCGCGGAGCGACAGGGCTACAGTCCCCACTCACTTCGTTTCGCTTGGATAAAATCGATGATCGCTTGTTGCTCTTCAGCACCGCGGCCTGAAACTTCCAGGGGCGGTCCGAAGGCGAAACGAACTTTTCGATCAGTATCCAGTCGAGCCACATCGGAAACAACCGCACCTAACGGCCAAGCCCAACTGTCGAGGGCCAAAGGGACGATCGGCACTTCGTTGCGTTGGGCGATTTTCACGCCAATCGTGTTGAACTTGGCGGGCACAAACTCTGCCGCCCGTTCACCTTCGGGAAACACAATGACGCTGACGCCGCGTGCTAGCCGCTCTGCAGCTCCGGTAAGCATCGTCTTGAAATCAGCCCGCACATCACTTTGACTTACCGCGATCGGGTCCCGGGATCGCATCACATGCTTAAAGACGGGATACTCAAGCAAAGATTGCTTGATGACGAATGTTGACTCCTTAATCGGTTGAATCAGCCCCGGCAGAACGGTTGTTTCAAGCGTGCTCATGTGGTTGCCAACCACCAAGCAGGGTCCCTCAATCGAATCGAAATGCTCAAAACCTGTAATCTCGAACTTCACGCCAACGCTTTCCAGGGCACGCATCACGGCCAAGCTGCTCTTGGCCCATTCTCCACCGTCGTATTTACCAGCTTTGGCTTTTCTGCCCGCCTTCCAGATAATCCATGCCAGTTTGAGAAAGAACACCGTCGAGGGAAACCAACGTGAGAGGAATGAGACGCGCCTCGGCTGGGTACGATACTCTCCGTCTTGTATTGGCAGTTGCGACATTCTTATCCTGGTGCGAACTCAGTAGCGAGCGTCAGCTACGAAGAACATGCAACTATAAACGATGAATAGCAAGCAAGAAAAGCTGACCGATCTTGAACCGCGAGCCCAACAAGAGAAGCATCATGCCCACTTTTGACTATCAATTCACGGTGAATGCTCCCGTGGCAGCCGTGCACGATTTCCATCGTGACACGAGCACCCTCAAGAAGCTCACCCCGCCGCCCACGATCGTCCAGCTGGGCGAAATCGAGCCACTTGGCGAAGGGTCTGTCTCGCGGTTTACGCTGTGGGTCGGGCCGTTGCCACTACGATGGAAGGCCGTTCACCGCGATGTGGGCCCGCATGGTTTTACCGACGTGCAGGCCGAAGGGCCGGCAAAACGGTGGGAGCACACGCACACTTTCGAGCCCATTTCCGAACAGACCACTCGAATTAGCGAGCATGTTGAGTACGAACATGACGGCGGTTTTTGGGGACTTGTCACACGCATACTGTTTGCCAAGCCCAACCTCTATCTGATGTTTACTTATCGAAAGTTGGCGACTCGCTGGCATTTGAGATCAAAGAGCAAGTAAATGGCACGCAGCTAAGCCACAAGAGGCGGTGGTAAAATGGTGAATTTGAGTCGCCTCTGACACCCCAGCATAACCGGATTGATCCTTGCCAGCCGGATAACCCGAATAGGTTCACATACCCGCAACTTTTCTAGCGGGCTGTCGAGAGGCCTGTGCCTCGCCCCGCAACACGTGCGGCAGCCTGCGTCTGTGAACCTACGAAGGGGAAATCATGAGGACTCGACTCAGAAGGCTGGCGGTGACGTCAGTCGCATTGCTTGCCGTGTTCGCTAGCGGCATCACAGCAGAAGCCCAGAACCGCGGCTATCACAGCGGACTGCTATCAACCAACCGCACGAAGGCTAGCCCAGCCAAGCGGCTAGAAGAGAAACAGCAGACAAGCAACCAAGATAGCTATGGCGAAGCCTCGGATGTCGTCTTTGCTACCGACTCGGGTTCCGAGGCGGTAAATTCACCGTCGTCGGAGTTCGAAGCCGAACAGACGATTTACTCTGATAACCTAGCTCTCTCGCAATACTACTCGCCTTCAGACTGCAACGTGAGTGACTGCAACGGCGGTAGCTGCAGCAGCGGCTATTGCGACATGAACAGTAGCTGTGGCTGCGACACCGGTTGCTGTGAACCGTGCTGCGATGACGCCTGCTGCGATACGGGATGCTGCGATAGCGCTTGCTGTGGATGCATTCCGGAGTGCTGTCCTCCAGGCGCCAAGGCTTGGAAACACCGTACCCGCGTTTGGGGCGAGTTTCTCTACCTCCAACCTGGCGATGCTGATGTGAGCCATGCTCAACAGCAGAATGGACTTGGCGGTGCTGGTACCGTACCTTTCGGAACGATCGGCCGCGTCGACCCGGACTTCGAACCAGGATTTCGCGTTGGTGCTGACTTCAAGTACTCCGATCGTTCAAGCGTTTTCGTCTCGTATACGCAGTACGAGAGTGCCGCTTTGGGCAGCCTATCCCCAGTTCCAGGCAATGGCACGCTCTCGCTGATCCATCATCCAGGTGCCCTGACGACTGCTTCGGCCGGTCCTTTGGTTGCTACATACGACATCGATTTCCAACTGGCTGACTTTGGTGTGCGACGCCTTTGGAAGTGTGGTTGTGACTTCGCCATCAACTGGAGCCTTGGCGGTCGCTATGGTCACCTAGAACAGGGTTTCTATCAGTCTGGAATTTATGCCGCTGGTGTGACAGGACAGGTCGACACCATTAGCAATGTCGACTTCGATGGCGGTGGCGTCCGTGCGGGCCTCGATGGCGAGTATCGCTTTGGGTGCCATGGCTTCTCACTTTACGGCAACGTCAACGTTTCGCCAATGATCGGTACCGTCCAAGCTGACTACACGATGCGAAATGTCACGACCGACCAACTGCTTGCTCTAGCTGTGTGGAAGGACGATCGCTTCATCACCACACTCGACTATGAAGCGGGTATCGCTTGGACTAGTGCCAAAGAGCACTTCCGTGTCTCCGCCGGCTGGAACTCGGCTCACTGGTTCAATGCCGTAACGACCGACTCGTTCATCAACGGGGTTCAGGGGAACAACTACGTTGATATCGACGGCCCCTTGAGCTTCAGCGGCCTAAGCACGCGGGTCGAGTACCGCTTCTAAGCGGCGAAGCCGGCAAGGGGCTTCCCGAGCCGCAAGCTGTGAGGCCGCCGGTTGAAATCCCAGCCAGTCCATGATTTCCCAGAGGGTCCGCACTACCTAAGTGCGGCCCCTCTTTTCGTTTGCGCTGGCTCGTTCGCCTCCCCATACAACTAGATTTATTAGGACAATCACGACAAAACACTTGTATTGCCTATCTTACCTAAGGTAAACTCATCGCCGGTTCTCTGCGGGCAGCCGTAGACCTGATTCTTGGGTCTGCCAGCACGAGGAGAGCCACCCGCGCGCGTCGCCACTGGGGTCGCTCACGGGGAGGGTTCATTCTGTGAGTTCACCTACTTTGCTCGGGGTATGTTGGCATGTCCGCTTTTGGTCGTGGTTGGTTGGGTCGTTCAAATTCTCGTGAGCTAGCAAAAGGACCTCGCCGCAAGGCCGGTCGCGCTGTTCGTCAGCCCGACACGACCAAGTTGGGGGTTGAGCAGTTGGAAGACCGCCGGATGCTGGCGGTGCTGATTGGGCCTGGTGATGATTTCGAAGCGAGAAACGATCAAGCACCTCCGGGTGGGCAAGTCCTCGCAGGTGAACCTGCCATTACCATACAGGACTTTGCCTTGAATGACGGGGCGGGGGATACGCGAGACACTTTTCGCTATACTGCTCCAGTCACAGGTAAACTGCTGATTAACGCTGTTGCCAGCAACTTCGTCGCCAACGAATTCGCGATCGATGTTCAGGATAGTACGGGCGCTTCTCTGCTAGGTGGTGCAGCCCTTGCAAACAATCGAGTTATCCTTCCCATCGAAGAGGGATCACAGTACTGGGTAGTCGCTACCGACACGATCGCTAACGGTACCGGTGGGTTCTACAATGTGGAGTTGATTGCCACTGACGCTCCCACTCCAGCTAGCGTCTCGCTCGACCCGTCTTCTGACACCGGCGTTTCGAATTCTGATAATGTGACCAGCGATAACACACCACGCTTCTTTATTCAGAATGACTTAGAAACGTTCTTAAGCACTTCCGGTGGTACAATTATCGGAGCCATTGATAGTAACAGTGCAACAGGCTACGACACGGAGTTGCTTGCAACGAACTTGGCCACGGGGACCACGACTGCTATTCCGGCGACGAGGTTGGGCTTAAGTGCCACATGGTCAGCCCAAGCCGTAGCGCCTTTGGCTGATGGTGAATACCTCGTTTCCGCTCGCACGCAAGTCATTGATCCAGTAGGTAATCCTGTTGGCTTCTCGCAGCTTTCGGTGCCCATCTTCGTCACCATTAACGCAAACACGGCTCCTATCGTTACGGCAGATCTATTGCCTTCGAGCGATACGGGCATGCTCACCAACGACAACGTAACTAAGATCAATCAGCCTGCGTTCGAGGGCGTTGCTACTGCAGGGAGCACGGTCCGACTTCTCGCGAACGGCATATTGGTTGGCAGCACAGTTGCAGGAAGCGACAGTTCCGATCTGGCCCTGCCGGGTAGCACCGCAACCGATGGGCGAGGGCGCTGGGAGATCACAAGCGAGCCGCTTGCTGATGGAGCGTATGACATCACCGTCGAGGTCGAAGACACTGCCGGCAATGTCACCACCGTGGACCCACAACTGAATGTGGGCAGCGTGACCGATGTGTGGATTGACACGGCTCAGCCGAACACGCCGTTTCTCGATCTGACGACTGACTCGGGACGGAGCGACGCCGACGAAGTCACCAACGTGACTCTGCCGACATTCACGATCACAGCCGACGACACGCCAGGAAACAGCTTCCCGTCAAATCCATTCCCGAATGACCTCAAGTATCGGCTCTATGTTCGTCCTGATGGCAACATCGGTCAGCCGGAAATCTTGATTGTCGATTCGTTCCTCAATCTGGGAGCGTTTACCTCGGGCGGTTTCTTCACGCACACGGTTTCTCTCAATCTGAACAACCCCGCTGGCACGCCGTTTCCAGATGGCGTCCATGACTTCAAACTAGAGGTCGAAGATCGTGCAGGAAACATTTCTCAAGACTTCCTCTTAGAAATTACCGTCGACACGACGAGGCCTCCGGTCGACTTTGGGCAGCCGGCAGTGATAGGTGATGGCCTATTCGACGGCAGTGATACGGGCGTCGTTAGCAACCCAGCGACTTTTGGTGACCGCATTACTAGCGATACAACACCCACGTTGTGGGGCATCGCTGAGGCAAATTCAACGGTCATGCTCTATCACGACACGACCGGAAATGGTTTCTCTGCGGACGATACTTTCCTTGGCCAAACCGTGGCCAATCCTTTGGACGGTAATCTTGCCTTACCCGCGGGATACTGGCAGATCGAATCAGCTCTCGACCTGAAACTCCTCAACGGCGGCGACGGTCGAGTGAACCTGTTGGCTGTGGGAGTCGATGTTGCTGGAAACACGCTGCCCCCAACAGCGACGAATTCTGACGCGCTAACGATTTTCCTCGACACGCAAGGCCCACAGATTGATGCGGTCACCGTAGCAGGTTTCCCCGGTTATGACTTGTTTGACCCGAAGCCGTCGGTTAACGGCCATAGCCCATTGATAAACTCGTTGAACGTCTACATTGATGATTTGCCAAATCGCTTTGCTGCCGACTTCCTCTATAACGCGATCGACTCAAACTCGGCAGAACAAAACGGCATCTTCCAAGTTGTGGGAGATCACGTCGGTCCGGTCGTGATTGATCGGGTCTTTGTCAACAATATTGCTCCCGCCAACGGATTACCTGCTTCGGCAATCGTCACGGTATCTTTTGCAGCCCCGCTTCCTGACGATCGCTATACATTCAGCATACTGGATCAAATCGTTGATCTAGCCGGCAATCGGCTCGATGGAGAATCTAATGCGATTGAACCAACCGATAACCCTGATGTGGGTGTTGTCGGCGATGCGGTCCGCAGTGGCAATGACATTCCTGGAGGGAATTTCGTGGGCCGGTTTACCGTAGATAGCCGCCCAGAGATCGGCTCATTCGTCGCTCAGAACATCAACATCGACACCAACGGCAACTTCATCTGGGACCCGGCAAGTCCGCTGGGTGGTGATGCAACAAATACCGATCTCAAGTTCGTGATGAACGTCGCCGATCCCGTTACCGGTGCGGTTGCACCGGGAGGCTACGGATTGCACGATCTGGTCTTTGCTGGCCAATTCACTAATGGTAACGCCCAGGCGTCAGGCGATTCGTTCGACCAACTCGCAGTATTCGGCTGGTCGGAGGAGCTAGACGGGAAGCGTTGGCTAATCGACACCGACAGCGACGGTGTCGTGACCGATCCTGACGGCATCAATGTTCTTGGCGCTGCAGGTGATGTCATCAGCACGCAGCCAGTCATTCCCGGCTTCAACATTGCAACAGCAATTCCCGTGGCAGGCAACTTCGATGGTAACGCAGCCAATGGCGATGAGATTGGGCTCTACAACGCTGGACAATGGGCGTTTGATGTAAATCGCGACTTTGTCATTTCAGCGGGTGAAGTTCTCGTCAATAACGGCTTACTTGGGCAGCCGATCATTGGTGATTTTGACGGTGATGGCCTCGACGATGCTGGGGTTTTCAACAACAACCAATTCTTCTTCGACATGGCATCCAACGGATTCGCCAACTTCAATGGAAACGCCAATGCCGACCAGACGCTCAACTGGGGGTACCCCGGCGTACTTGATCGCCCCGTCGCCGCCGACATGGATCAAGACGGCATCGACGATATCGGCTTGTGGGTTCCAGGTAATACGGCACAGGACAACCGTCCGATTGCTGAGTGGTACTTTCTGATCTCGAATGATCCGCTTGCGTTCAATCGTATAGCTGGAACGATCAATACGCTGAACCATCCCTTCGAGCCCGTACCTTTCGGAAGCGATCTCTACGCGGAGTTCGGTGATGAGTTGGCTCTCCCAATCGTCGGCAACTTCGACCCACCAGTCACGGCCGACGACAACACTGGCGGTAACCCTGGAACGCAAGGCTCAAACGAGTCCGCCGACTTCAACGGCGATGGAATGACTGACGGCTTCGATTTCCTTGCCCTCCAACGTGGTATGGGACAATCGGAAGCTTCTGCCTCACAAGGTGACGCAAACGGCGATGGCATTGCCAATAGCGAAGACACCTCCATGTGGCAGCAAGAGTTTGGCCAAGGCGCGCCCGCAACTCTCGTAACGTCGGGTTCTGACTTGAATGGCGATGGCACCGTCGATGGCGGGGACCTGAGCCAATGGGACGGCGAGTTCCAGCAAGGCAACCAGGAGGGCGATTTCTTCCTCACATGGCAGCGTGATGCGACTCCTTCCACTTCAACCGTGAGCGCAGCCACGGCAGGTAGTTCGACACTCGACCTGACGGGTGTCACCGGGCTTTCGGTCACTGGAGTGAACTTCTCCGGCGATGCCAGCGAAATCACCGAGGCCGCCTTCGCCACGGTGAATATGGAGAGTAGCTTCGCTGCAGCCGCTCCAACTCTCGCCGCGGCTGTCAGCTCACCGGTTGACGAAGCCTTTGCCGAGTTGGCCGCTGCTGTGGAAGAGTTGGCCGAGGAAGACGAAGGCGAATCGCTTGATTCGATCATCGCCACATTGCTGGCCTGATCAGAAAGTGACCCTTCGGCTTGCTCGCCTGAACTGCTGGTACAGAGCAGTTATCGTCGCTGAGGCTAGATTGTGCATCCGCGGAGTACTACTCTGAGGATATGCACGCAGAAAACGGAAGCACCTCACAGGCGAGTGGCCAGCCTCTCTCTAGCCGCCAGCGGTTCGAAGACTATCGAGCAAGTTTCTCCGCCAACGATCCTCAACAGACTAGTGAGCACGGCCATTCCAACGGTCATCACAGCAAGAAGAAGAAACGCGAGCGTTCTGCCTTCGAGTTACTCCGTCGATTTCTCTTAATCATCCGCGATCATTGGGGCAGTTTGGCATTCGCCTTAGCGACGCTAACAGCCGCCACCATCCTGGCTTTAATTCCCCCGGCTGCCACCAAGTTTGTTGTGGATAATGTGCTCGGAGAGAAGCCGCTGCCTGAGTATTTTCCGACTTGGGTGCCACGCGACCCTTGGCCGCTGCTGGTGACGATAATCGTGAGCGTGATTGTGATTTCCCTGCTCAAGATCGTCCTCCACATTTGGGGGCGTTGGCATGCGACGCGGATCACGAAGCTCACCCAGCTGACCGTCCGTAAGCAAGTTTTCGATCAGGCGTTAAGGCTTCCGCTCCACAGGGTTCAAGAATTGAAGTCCGGCGGAGCAGCCAGCGTGCTTCGCCAAGACGCTGGGAGTGTCGGTGAGCTGATCTTCGGGATGATCTACAACCCCTGGCGGGCGATCATCCAGCTCTTGGGGAGCATGTTGATTCTTGCCTTTGTCGATTGGCGATTGTTGCTGGGAGCGCTGGTTCTTGTGCCGCTGGTTTACTACTCGCATCGCACCTGGATCAGCCGAATTCGTCCCCAATTCCGCGGCGTGCGTGCTCAGCGCGAGGAAGTCGATGCGCTCGCGACGGAGTCCTTCGGCGGTATGCGCGTGGTGCGGGCGTTCAGTCGTCAGCGGGCTGAAACAAATCGCATCATGCGAGGCAATCACTTACTGGGTAGGCAGGAACTGTTCGCTTGGTGGTGGATGCGTGCCGTAGAAATCGTTTGGGAAGCACTCGTGCCCATCGCTTCCGGAGCCCTGTTGCTCTATGGCGGGTATCGGGTGCTTCAAGGCGAACTCAGCCTTGGCGATCTGATGATGTTTCTGGTTTACCTGCTGATGCTGCTTGGCCCACTTGCCGTGCTAGCGCAAAGTGCGGCCGCTTTCCAGAATAGTCTCTCAGGTTTTGACCGAGTGCTCGACCTGCTCGACGAACCACGAGAAATGCAGCCAGTGGCTACAGAAAATTTGGCAGAAGGGAGAAAGATCCGACGCAAGGAGTTTGTAGGGTACCTAGCCCTTGAGAATGTGAGCTTCCGATACCCCAACTCGGAGTCTTTTGCTGTGCAAGACGTCTCATTGGAGGTAACCCCAGGCGAGACAATTGCCTTGGTCGGACCGAGCGGTGCCGGAAAGACCACGTTATGCAACTTGGTCGCTCGCTTCTACGACCCGACAGCAGGTCTCTTGAGGCTCGATGGACGCGACTTGCGCGAACTCGACGTCGAAAGTTATCGCTCGCTGATCGGCATCGTCGAGCAGGATGTTTTTCTCTTCGATGGCACGATCGCGGCGAATATCGGTTACGCAAATCGCAATGCTGGGGAGTCAGAGATTCGCCGGGCAGCGGAGATTGCGAACGCCCTTGAGTATATCGAAGATTTACCAGAAGGATTCGCTTCAATTATCGGCGAACGCGGCGTCAAGCTAAGTGGAGGACAACGGCAACGGCTGGCCATCGCCCGCGCAGTGCTTGCTGACCCTTGCATTCTCATCATGGACGAGGCGACAAGCAATTTGGATACGGAGAGCGAACGAATGATCCAAAGAAGCTTGCAAACAGTCACCCGTGACCGCACCTGTTTTATCATTGCTCACCGGCTAAGCACGGTCGCTCACGCGGACCGAATTGTCGTTTTGGAAGGTGGCCGCATCGTCGAAATAGGAAATCACGCCTCGCTGGTGCAGTCCGGGGGCCGCTATCGTGAAATGGTAGAGCTCCAGACAAGGCCTGCCGAGTCGTGAACCGTGCTGGGCTGAGCTTACTCAACGAACTGAACGTCCGCCCAAACCGCGTGGTCAGAGTTCACACCGTCGCCACCGTCGGTGGTAAGCAGTCGGATTTTCTCGAGACCAGGAAGAAAGTCGACCTTGATAGGAAGCCCGGCTGATCTTCCCGTCAGACGCGGGCTTTCGTAGAGCGGTTGCCACTCTCCTCCAACGAAACCCTGCACTTTGAACTCAGCGGAACCCTTGCCCGCAGTGAGATCGTCGATTCCTATGATCGCTGTCAGGCCCTTAGCATTAGGGAACTCTGTCAGATCGAAATCCGCAAAGGCTTGCTTCGTCGACTTCACCGGGCAAATCATGAGCCCCCGATCGAATTTCTTCTCGCGAATCGAGATCTCTCGCCCTCGATAATTCGTATCGCGAAACACGCCGTTGTGCGCCGTCTCGGCAATCGTGTCGACACCACTCAAGTAGGGGTAAGCAGCGGAATACTCACGCTTGATTGGTGGACAATGAAATACCTGAAAGCTTCGCAACTCCACCGGATCTGCGACAGACTCCAGGCAGCGAAATCGGAGGCGGTTGGTCACGATGGTCTTCACGCGATCGATTTTTTTATGGCCAATCGTTTGATAGCTAGGATTGCCATTGTACGGAGGCCAAGCGACGACTTTGTTACGCGGCTCTAGCGGATGCCACTGATCGTCGACGTAAGCTTCAAGCGAGTACTTCACGATCTTTTGCCCGTTGGCAATGTTTTCCATCGTTACGATCGTGTTGATCTTCGTTGGCTTTTCCCAACGCAACTCGACGATCTCGCTCTGCGGTGGTGCCTCCAATTCTGCGATGGGAGAGGAGAAACGATTTCGAATCTCATCGCCCAGCGCCTTCGCAGCCGCTTCAATGTCATTGGGAATTAGACCGCGTGTGTCGGGTGGCAAGTTGATAATCGTATTCGCTCCCAAACCTACCGTGCGATAATAAAGATCGACATGTTCCCAGGTTTTGCGTGGGTAGGTTTTCTTCACGTCATCAGGATGCCAGAACCAGCCTCCGTAATGGAATGCTGAATGTGTCGTGCACTCCCTCACTCGCCAGTGGGTGCCGAAGGGATGACCGGCGAGGACATCGGTTTCCAAGAGTCCGTAATTGTTCTTCACAGAAACATCGGTCTGCGCCGCTGCCGGCCTTGTATATTTCGTCCCGTCGATGGTCTTCACGGCGTTCCACATCGGGTAAACTACATGCCCCGTTTCGTTTCCCGGGACCCAGGTATCAGGCCCCATCATGACCATGTTTGGTTGGAGCTCTTCTGCGAGGTCCGTCACCGCTCGCCAGACGCCATCGGGATCCTGTGCGTTCCAGTGATCAGACCACATGAAGTCGATCTGTCCGTAGTTAGTCAGTAGCTCGCGAAATTGCTCGACTTGAATCTTGTTGAAGCGCTTCCGCAGAGTTGGATCTGCCCGAAACGCTTTCCCGATCGTTGCTCCCCAAGTGGTCGTCCAATCGAGTGGCGAGTTGATCTCTCCCTGATAGTCTTTCAATGCCTCATGCGCGTTGAAACCGGCAGTGTGGTAGAGTCCGACCTTCAGGCCATGCTTCCGACACTCCTCCGTGAACTCACGGACAAGGTCGCCCTGGCCATGCTGATAAGGGCTGTTGGCGATCGTGTAATCGGTTGTCTTTGAAGGCCAAAGGCAGAACCCCCCTTCATGGCGGGCGGTTAGAACGGCATACCTGGCCCCCATCGCTTTGGCGGTCAGGATCCATTGTTCGATATTCAGTTCAGTGGGATTAAACTTCGAAGGCGGCTCTTGCCCATCCCCATGTTCTTGGCCAGTGAACGGGTTGAGACCGTAGTGAAAGAACGCCCCGACCTCCCAATCGGCGAAGGCGATCTGCTTTGCCGACGGCCTTGCGAGTCGTTGAGACTCATTTATTGGGTCAGCGGATGCTCCGGCAGAGAGAGCTATACTCAAGGCAGCTACTATTCCCGCAGGAATGAATTGCTTCATGGCAGAAGAAAAAGACGACATTTCGATTGGCAACGCAGGATTGGTTGGTGGGCGAGGTTGGTGAACGGAGCATTATTAGCTCTATTTCACCCTGAAAAATAGAAAATTGACGTAGAGCCCATATTGGCTACAATATACAGATGGGCAGCGGCGAGTTAGATTACTACTGCACCCACTTGGAATCGCGTTGGAGTCTTGAAGGATTAAACCCAGCATTATTCGAGTTCTCCTGGTTCAGGTGACCGATATTGTTTTCTAGCCCATCTGGGGGTGATGAATTCAATACCGAGGTCAGCCGCTCCCTCCCGGAAAACCCGCCCTCGTGCACTTGAACGACTCCTACCGTGACACCGATGCTCTTCACCCTCGATCTATGAGACACGACGGTCCGAAAATTCATGAAGATTTCGTTAGTACAAACTGAGCTCTATTATATTCCTCTGCCAGAAGTACTCACCGATGCCATGCATGGTGAGATGAAATACTTCTCCCTGATTGCTGTACGGATCAAGACAGATTCTGGTGAAGTAGGCGTTGGCTACACCTATACTGTCGGCAAGCAGGGCGGCACTGCTGTGCTAGCGATGATCCGGGATGACTTGGCACCGCTGCTCGAGGGACACGACCCTCGGCGGAATGAGTTGCTCTGGGAAAAGATGCAGTGGCATCTCCACTACGTCGGTCGCGGCGGCATTGCTTCGTTTGCGATGTCGGCTGTCGATATCGCCCTGTGGGACCTTAAAGGCAAGCTCTCTGGAGAGCCGCTCTGGCGACTGCTTGGTGGACACGACAACAAGGCACGGGTCTATGCTGGGGGCATCGACCTTCTACTCACCATGGACCAGCTTGCTCGTCAAACGGACGAGAATCTGGACCGTGGATTCCGTGCCATCAAGATGAAGGTCGGCCGCGAACGGCTCTCCGAAGATGTCGAGCGTGTCGCTGCCATGCGGAAGTTATTGGGCCCAGACCTGCCGCTCATGGTGGATGCCAACATGAAGTGGACCGCTGAAGAAGCGATCAGGGCTTCGCACGCATTTGCCGAGCACAACGTCTATTGGCTGGAGGAGCCTGTGATCCCGGATGATATCGCCGGGCATCGCCGCGTACTTACCGAAGGCTCGCTACCAGTGGCCACAGGTGAGAACCTGCACACCATCTACGAGTTTGAGAAGATGATCGCCGGCGGGGGAGTCTCCTTCCCTGAACCTGACGTCTCGAACATCGGTGGTATCACCCCTTGGCTGAAGGTTGCCAAGCTGGCTGAGGCTCACAATCTTCCAGTAACAACCCACGGCGTCCACGAATTGCACGTTCACCTTCTGGCTGCCGTCCCTAATGCTTCTTTGCTTGAGGCCCACGGGTTTGGGCTCGAAGGTTTCTTGCATGAGCCGGTAAAGATCGAAGATGGCTGGGCAACCGCCCCAGATCGTCCAGGGCACGGCGTTGATTTTGATTGGGAAAAGCTCGACATCCACCGCGTGGATATTCATAGCCTCCCCAAGATTATGTCGACCTAGTCAGCCTTCGTGATTGCCCAATGCCTTGGAGGGCTCTTCATCCCGTCGGCAGGCCAGTCATCAACTCCCCCTCTAGGAGAAACAAGCAGTGAAAGACTCGCTCTTGTGTCGTATTGTTATCCCTTTAGGCATCTCGCTCTCTTTTCTCCTAACCTTCTCTGATCAAGGTTTTGCGCAAGTGGATAGTAGCCACGAAACCTCAATGGAGCTCACCGACGAGGTGATTGACGACCTTGGGATCTCCAACCCAGAGAAACTGAGCGCTGCCTCGAAGCGGGCAATCAAATGGCCGAAGCTGGGAAATGATTGGTACATCGAATTTGGACAGGTACACGACCTCAAGGGAGATCTGGCGTATGAAGAAGGCGTCGTGCGACGCGACCCCAGTGCTGTCCTTTTCGAAGATGGAAAGTATTACGTTTGGTACTCGCGAAGCACTGGCCCAAGCCAAGGTTTCGGGGGCAACATCGAAGTCGACAAGGTCTTCCCTTGGGATCGCTGCGATATCTGGTACGCCAGCTCAGAAGATGGTTGGACCTGGAAAGAAGAAGGACCGGCGGTCCTACGCGGCGAGAAAGGGAGCTACGATGATCGGTCGGTTTTCACCGTCGAAGTAATGAAGCACGGAGGCAAGTACTATCTGTGTTACCAAACGGTGAAGTCTCCCTACAGCGTCCGCGTAAAAAACCAAGTCGGGCTCTCCTGGGCAGATTCGATTCACGGCCCATGGACCAAGAGCGAGGAGCCGATCCTTAGCCCTGCCGACAACGGCATCTGGAAAGGCGAGGAGCAGAACCGATTCAACGTCGTCAAGAAGGGCGACTTCGACAGCCACAAAGTGCACGACCCTTGCATCCTGCCCTACAATGGCAAATTCTACCTGTACTACAAAGGCGAGCAGATGGGCGAGAAGATCACCTTCGGTGGTCGCCAGATCCGTCACGGCGTCGCGATAGCGGACAAACCTGAAGGTCCCTACGTGAAGTCGCCCTACAATCCGATCAGTAACAGTGGACACGAAGTCGTCGTCTGGCCGTACAAGGGTGGCATCGCATCGCTCATCACAACTGATGGTCCTGAGCGGAACACCCTGCAATGGTCCCCCGAGGGGATCAACTTCGAGATCCAAGCTCACATCAAGAGCGCCCCTCACGCCATCGGCCTAAATCGCCAGTTGGCCAAGAATGATGACCCGACGGCAATTCTGGGCTGGGGGCTGACCCATCAGTACCGTTCGTGGGATTACCAGCACATCCGACGCTTCTCCTCACGTGCCGTCAGAAACCATGTCGCCAAGGGCGAGAAAGCCAAGTAGTCGTTCTTCGAATGTGCTTTAAGGAACGAAGGAAAAATAACTTCTCCATAGTCCCCTCGCCCCTTTGGGGAGAGGGCAGGGTGAGGGGGTAAGAAAATACGGAAGTTATTTTTCCTTCGTTCCTAAGCACCCACCTGAACGGTCGCAGGATCGAACAGCAGCGGAAAGAACTGCCCGCCCAACGGCGTCCCCTTTCCAAGGGCAGGCGTACCGTTGAGTAGTGGCTCCTCAACTTGACACTCCACGCCATCGCGCACAACGTTCATGACGACGGCACGACGCGGGCGATCGGTCTTGTTGGCGAATGAACCGTGAACCATCAACGGGTGGTGGAAGCAGCACTCGCCTGCCTTTAAGTTGGTGGCGATCGGGTTCTGGAACTGCTCCCATTGCTCGGCACTCAGCACATTTTTTAGACCATCCATATCGCCCGCCAAGTCGGTTGTGGGTAGCAGCTCCCAGCGGTGACTCCCTGGAATGTAATGCACGCTGCCGTTCTCCGCATTGCTATCATCAAGCCCAATCCAACAGGTCAGATGTGCCATCGGCGCGGTGCGCGTCCAGTACGAGTAGTCTTGATGCCAGGCGACAACGCCCCCGTGCTTTGCTGGCTTGCAAAACAATTGATCGTGCCAGAACCGAACCGCTCCCTCGAGTAGTTGGCTCGCGGCCATCGTGAAGCGGGGATTCCAGAGCACATCGTGAAAACCTGGACGAATCCGCCAAGAACCCAACGCATGAAAGAGCACCTGATCGGGGTCAGACGACTCGTTCGTGTGGTACTCATACCAAAGCTCGTGGCCCGCATGACCGGGCGTGAAAAACTCTTCGAGTTCTTCTCGAAGTGCTTCGACCTGCGTGTCATCTAAAAGCCGAATTCCTTGCACGTACCCGTTCTCGTGAAAGAATTCGACCTGCTCGTCGGAGAGGCGGAACTCTTCCCATTCCTTGGGCTCTTGAGGGATACGGAACAGATCACTGACCAGCTCGTGTCGCTCAGACAAGTCTTCTACAAACGTATTGCTCACGCTCGAGGTCCTTTATCCCAAAGCAAAAAAGAAAGAGAGAGGAGGTGTTTTAGCTTAGACAATGCCGGGGCTTGCAGAAAGCCTCGGATAAGGAGATTCCACACACAGTCAGCGGGGCTTTTCTAGATCCAGAACTTTCCTAGAACACTATCGCTAGACATTCGCATCGCGGACTTCGGAGTCTTCCTTCACCACTTCAGCCGAATCGACAGCATCGACTTCTGGCTCGTCCGCAGCGGCATCCTCGTAAAGAGAGTTTTCGTCGAACGGCTCTTCGCGAAAATCGGGATGATATTCAAGCCGTGGTGAATCGGGCTCGGCATTGAACGCATCTTTGAATTCGTTCTGAACGCCCGTGAGATTGCGTCGCAACTCGCTGAATGTCTTTCCCCATTCTTTGGCAACTTCAGGCAGTCGGCCACCGTAAAGAAGCAAGGCAATGACGCAAACGAGAAGCATCTCGCCTGGACTGGGACTCCAGAACGCCAAAAGTGGCAGGGCTGGTTCAACAAGAATCATTCAGAGCTACAGAGGGTCAGGGGTGTTGGAGCAAGAGGTGCACTACGAAGCGGGGGGATCTTCATCCTTGTCTTCGATCTTCTTGCTTTCGTCACCCCCGCTGACACCCTTCTTGAATTCAGTAATCCCTTCGCCAAGCGAACGCATCACCGAGGGAAGGCGGTTGCCGAAGAGCAGGAGAACCACGAGACCAACGATCAACATCTGTGCAGGGCTAACTCCAAACATAGCAACCTCTCATTCGCCTAGCGATGACGCAGCTAGACCTTGCGGCGAGCGGGCAGCCCTGACAAACAGGCAGGTGCGAAACAGTCATAAATCCCGCGGTGGTAATGGTTTCGAGAATTTCTCTCGATCAGCTTCAATTTTACTGTGGCCAAGGGGCAAGTCAAACGGGCCTCATGCTGACAACGTCTTACGGAAAAGCGTTTTGAACCACGAATTGGGCAAATAACACGAATATTCCGTAGCGATGTTCACCAGAACGTGGATTGATCCGGCAATCAGTGCATCCACCGTCTGGCGACGGTGGCTACCAGGGATCGTCACCGTCGACCGCCGACCCTCCAACCACGAGCTACTGCCGCTGGCTCTACCGGTGCGTACCTGTAGTAGACTTCAAGGCAAAGGGCCGCCATTGCGGTCGTGTACACTCGGCCGCCGTAGCCGCCCCAGACGGTATCGGCAGACCAACTGCCATCGTCGTTTTGTGAGGTGAGCAATTCGGCCACCAAGGCGTTGTTCCACTCGATCCAAGCTTGACGCTGCGGGTGATCGTCTGGCAGTTCGACAGCGGCCTGGGCATGATGCAGAGCGAGCGTTGCGTAGTACCAAAAATACAAGTTCTGTTTGCCTCGTCCCGGCACGCTTCTCATTAACGACTCCGTCGCTTCGGTAGCAGCTTGGCTGGCAACTTGTCCGCGGTAGCGAGCTGCGATCGACTGACGGCAGAAATAGGCCTCCGCGGTCATTGTCCGTGAAGGCCGACTGAACGGTGTATAAGCGGCAAGCCCGCCGGCAGGCCCCCTACGAACACGTCGTAGAAAACGTTCAATCCGTGTCCAGGTGGTTTCGGGAATGTCGATCCCCGCAAGTTCAGCGCTCTTGAGTGCCATCAATTGCCAGCCCAGTTGGCTGGTGTCTCCCGCATCGCCAGGGCGATAACGCCAACCCCCATCCACCGGATGTTGGGCAGCCAGCGTGTAGCTCACGGCATTGCTCGTTGCTGGCAACAGATCGGGATCGTCGGTCATTACGAGTGCTTCGCTCAATGCAAAGGTGGCCATCGCGTGGCAATAAGTGCGAGCAAATATCTTGGCATCGCCGTAGAGCGCGCCATCAGGTGACTGTTCACGGCGGAGGTAAACGAGGCCCTTCCCGATGCGATCAGCATACGGCCCCTGTTGGTGGGTATGCCCTGAGCCCAAGAACGCCAATAACGCCAATCCGGTGACCCCGGTATCGCCGCGGCTACCTGCTCCCTGACGGTTGTGCCCTAAAACAACACGCTCGACGCCGCCGCCATGCCGTGAGGCGTCCCAGCCGCCATGTTGAGCTTGCGCACCCGCTAGCCAAGCGAGCGCTGACCTGACAGCCCGCTCGCTGGCCTCGTTCCCGCCACCGCGGGCGAGCGCCTGCTGACGATTCTCTTCGCTCCGATGACGATACTCTGAGGGCAAAGAGCGACGAACAACGCTCGCTTGCTTCGTCTCCCTTTGCTGAACTTTGGGCTCCGCACTTTCCCTCATTGGCTCGACAGATTCGACTGGTCCGACTGGTTCTTCGACTGGCGCTGGTTCTTGCGCGAGTAGGATTTCTTGCGGCAACGGCTCGGGAGGAGCGAGCAGCGGAGGTGGCTCAAGTGGTTCCGCCGCAGTTGCTGTGGGTGAGGGCGGAGACACTTCAGGCGAATTGAAGACTTCTTCCACCATTTGCTCGATGAGTTCGTCCATCGGCGACTCTTCCGGCTCTTCAACCGGCTCGGGGAGGGGCGTTTCCGGAGGAGCCACAAGAGGCGGGTCGGCGGACTCTTCGCAGGCGAGCGGCGGGTCGAGCGTCTCCTCGTGGCTTTCGGTCGGACGATTCGGGCACTCGATGGCGATCGCAACCCGAATTGGTTCTTCGGGTCCCGATCCGGCCGAGCCCGAGACAATCCGCACCGTCATCGCAAAACAAGCGAGAAGAACATGCACCCAGAGCGACAGCACGGCACATTTTTTCCACGCGCGAACCTCGCGCCAGCGCGTACGAAACAGCACGACTAAAGCGACCGTGATTGCCGCAAGCACGCTCCAAAGCGCGATCCAAGCTGTAAAGTGTGAGAGCATGAAGGCAAACTCATCGTGGTGGCTTCAAACGATCACCTAGGAGCACTGGCATTGGAGGCCAGCTTGACGCTGAGATTCACATTCGTAATCCGCGCTTCTTTGCAAGCGGCAAGTGCCTCGGCAACATTCTGATAGAGACCGTCTCCGGCACCACGTATGACAACACTCAAAGCCGGGTACTCTTCTCTCGCTGCGGCCAATTGTCTAGTCAGTTGGCCGGCATCGACCTCTTCGCCATCAAGGAGGATTTGGCCGCTAGCGAGCACAACCACCTGCCGAGCTTCCGGCTTCGCAGTCAAGGTCTTCGCTTGACTCACCTCGGGGAGTTGCAGCTCGATGTCGCGTTCCAGCTCGGTGAATTTCGTCGCCACCATAAAGAACACAATCAGCAAGAACACCACGTCGATCATCGGCGTGAGGTTTAGCTGAGGCTGCTCGTCGTGTTGTGTCTTTAAGGGCATCGGTATTCTGCAATTTGATTGAAACTCAACTCCCCGCTTGCGGCTTAGCTGCTAGGTGGCTTACCTGCTAAGCAGCTCTCTTCTTCGTGGCCTTCCCGCGCGATGGCCTGCTCTTGCGGTCCTCCAGACCTTCCGCAGAAATAAGATTCACCAACTGCTGACCGTTACGATCGATCTCCATCGTCAACATGTCCACCCGACCGACGAAGAACAAATAGAGAATCAAAGCTGGGATGGCAACGAACAGTCCCGCGGCTGTCGAGAGGAGGGCACCACTGATTCCGCCGGCCAACAGCTCGGGCCGACCCATAGCAGAACTGCCTGCGATAGCGTTGAAAGCTTCCATCATTCCCCAAACGGTACCCAACAGTCCCATTAGGGGACAGACAGTCGCCACGCCGTTGATCACACGGAGGAACTTTCGCATCTGATTCGTGGCACGTTCCCCTTCGTCGATCACGGCCTGCTCCACCTCGACGGCGGGCTTGCCCCACTTGCGTACCGCGGCTTCGAAAACTTCGGCGGTAAGGCTGTGGTTCTCGCGACAGCGACGAAGGGCTTCCTCACGACCGAGTGCGTCCTCTTCGATTTGCAGCAGGAAACGCTCAACAAACAATCGGGGGGAAACCCGACTGCGCCGTAAGCTGAGTGTCCGTTCGAAGACGGCCAGCATCAGCACGAACGAACAGGCGGCAATTGGCGCAAGCAACGGACCTCCGGCGAGAAGCATCTCCCAAAGGCTTGTCGTTGGAATCGCTTCTGCCGCTTCGGTCGCCGCTTCTTGGGCGACGGCGCGATTTGAGTTGAGGAGTACGATTGCGGCGAAACCGAAAGCGTAACGGCTGAATGTTTTTGTAGTTGGCAAACGCATGGTGCGTGCCTCCGCCTTTGTTATTCGATTCTCTGTTTTCTTGAAGCCATCTGCTGCTGAGTCCAGCGAAGCCTCGCTGCTAATTCACTGCTTGCTTCGATCTCGGAATCCTGCTCTAGCGTCGTCTTGTAGAACCTTTGGGCCTGATTCCACTCTCCGAGCAATTCTGAACACTTGCCGGCCTGCAACGCGGCCCGAACTCGCCACTCGGGAAAGTCGTACTGAGCGATCACTTTTTGGTAAGCGTCACGAGCCAGATCATACTTCTCTTGGTGAAAGAACGTTTCGCCAATCATCCATTGTGATCTCGCGGCGGTCTCCGTATCGTCGGCCAGAGCGTTATCAAGCACCGCTTGATAGGACGACCGTGCCTCACTCATTCGACCTCGCCCAGCTAGCGCGCGGCCGACCAAATAATCTGCCTCGTGCAGTAAAGGAAACTGCGGGTGCTCCGCTCGGAATCCTGCGAGCATACTCAGCACTTCTTGCCAGTTCGACTGCCGAGCTGCGATTTGTGCGAGCCTCAAAGGAGCCATCGCAGTCCACACAGCCTGAGAACTGTGAGAGCGTCGGTCTACTTTCGAGAACGCCTCTTTGGCCTCGGCATCATTTCCCAAGCGATACTCCGATTCCGCCAGCCAGAACTCAGCGGAGAGCCGTAGAGGGCCCTCAGCGACACTTGCGATCTGGCCTGCTGCATGATCTCGAACAGCGGCCCATTCCTTTCGTTTTGCGTGGCCGTGGATCAAGCCTTCACGCGCATGCTGCCGCAACTCAGTCAGGCGAGTGCGTTGACGGTCGAGCAGGTTCGCTTCGGTGACCTCTGTTTCGAGGATCTCTCTCAAAAGCTTCAGCGCGAGCGTGGAATCTTGTTGTGAAGTATGCATCTTCGCTAGACGAAAGCGAGCCTCTTGAGCAGGCAGAGTCTGTGGTGACTCGGTAATGATGTTCTGGTAATGCTCACTCGCCTGCCTGTGACGTCCCGTGCTTTGATCAAGCTGCCCGAGGGCGAGACTCGCCGGCAGATACTGCGGGTTGGCAGGACCTTGGGCGACGCATTGCCCAAAGCACTTGCGTGCCGCTTCAACTTGGTCGAGCAAGGTGAATAGCTTCGCTTGTTGAAAAAGTGCTTCACCGACGGGTTGATCAATCTCTTGGCAATACTCAATGAGTTGCCAGTAGGATGCCAGTGCCGCGTCATAACGCGCATCACGTTGATGGTTGATCGCCTCGACGAGGAGTCGCGCTTGAGTCGAAGCCTGGTCCGCCACCTTAGAATCAGCGTATGGACTGCCGGGGTATTCCTTTCGAATGCGCTCGATCATTTTGCCTGAGCCAATCAGATCGCCCTCGGAGGCCGCCATCTGTGCTAGCGCCCAGAGAGCATCATCGTGCCATGAATCGGTTCGGGTATCAGCGAGTTCGGTGGCAGGACTCGCGAGGATGCTCTCGAAGAGGCGCTGTGCTTCATCCTTCTGCCCAGCTCTGCGATACGATTCGCCGGCATAGTAGCTGAGATGGATTCGACCTGGCAGGAGCTTGGTAGCTTCGGACAACTCCTCGGCTGCCGCTGCCCAGTTTTCTAGCGCGTAGTCCGTCAGCCCGCGGAGGGTCAGCAATTCGGCGTAATAGGGTTCGCCCGAATCGAGATCGGCAGTGAGCGCCAGGATCGGCTTGTATTCAGCGAGCTTCCAATGAGACCATCCAGCGATCACCTTCGCCTGCTGACACTCCATTGCGTCAGGGAATTGGCTCTTTAGTTGATCGACCGTCGCGATCGCCAACGAGAAGTCTTGCCTGGCGAACTGCGCTCGCGCGATGGTTACCAGAGCGGCACTTGCCAGAGGGTGCTCCCTCATTTTAGCCAGCGGCGCAACCACTGCGATTGCTCCTTCACCTTGGCCTAGCTCAAGAAGCGACTGCGCTAAGGCAAGCCTTGTCTGTGACGCGATTTCGTGTTCGGGATACTCTTCGAGGAGCTTACTAAGAGCGAGACGAGCCTTGCTCCAGTCCCCGCGAGCTGCGGCGGACTCTCCGACAATCAAGTAGGCGTAGGGCCTGTAAACGGACTCTTCTTGCCACTGCAAGAACGCAGCAAGTTCTCGCTCGGCGACTTCAGTATCACCGGCCCGCGAAGCGGCCTCTCCAATTCGAAAGTGCGCATAGCTCCTATACGGCTCCGAGGAGTCCTCACTCACCAACTTACTGTAGCGAATGGACGCCGCATCGGGCTTCCCAAGCTGGACTTCACACTCCCCGGCATAGAATTGCGCGGCTGCTCTTTCGCTCGGACCCAAGGGCTTCGTCAAGCAGAATTCAAAAGCCGCCAAAGCCTCAGTCCATTCGCGAGCGGCGTAGTGAGAGGTTGCCGCGGCAAAAGAGTTAGAGTTCGGCGTAAACGAATCGGCAAGTACCCCATTCACCGCGCACGAAACATGCAGCAAAAACAGCAAGCATCGTTTTTGGGACTGAGTTCTCATTACGCTTCGTCCTAGCCGCTGCTGTTGATCGGCAGGTTGCTTATGCAAACAGACTTGCTGAACCTTCCTAACTGGGAAGATTCAGCAAGCCGCTGTGAGTTTCTTTCGTATCGGTTATCAAGCTCGCTCGCTGACGCGATCTTTAGTAGACGGGGTTGCCCGTGTCCACGTTCCCGACCATGTGGAGGTGGTTATGATCCACATAGATCACCTCTCGCGCGTCTTCGTCTCGCAACGTATGAGGGACTGGCCAGCCAATTCGGCGAACGTCTTCGTAGTAGATCGTGCACTTGTAATGAGCGTGGTGCTGTTGTGCAGGACCAATCATTGGGTAGACGCGTGGCGGATCAATGTAGTCGGCGATTTTTTCTTTCACGATGCGAACATCATTTCGCTGACGCTCCCAAAGGAAGGGGATGCCACCCTCAACTGGCTGAGCCTTTTCGAGTGCTCGGATGACCTCGTCATCGGACGGTGGGTCCAAGGCAACAATGTCGCCCGAGGTCAGAGGCCCGAGGATCGGAGCACGTTCGTAGCGTTCATGCTCCCAGAAGGCGTCTTCCCGCTGCTTCTGCTTGTAGACACTTACCGGCGTTGGGATCGCAAAGATGCCCAAGCTTGGCCCGGCCGAAGTGAGTCCCCAAAAGCATCCCGTATTGCTCAAGCAGACGAAGACCATCGCGGCGGCCAGGCCCCTTTGAGCGAACTTACGAGCAACGAGAGTAGAGCGGTTGGTGCTGTCCATCAAACAACCTACGATTCTTGTGAGTCTTGGCTTTGTAGTCTCTGACTACTCTTTACAAGGGCCGAACTCTAAACTGAGCCCTGCCACTGTGATTAGTTATCGAGATAGTCTGGGCAAAACTTGCGGGATATTCGGATTATTCCGAATATTCCGCCAAGCAGTTGCTAGCATCGCTCAGAACGCAGTGCTGATCACGGTGCAAGCAACGCGGTTGAACCTCGCTGCCATCAACACAAAAATCCCTCGCAAGCGAAATGCTTGCGAGGGATGGTGATGCGAATTCCTGGGACTGGCGATTGCCTAGTGGCAGTCCTTGCAGTCTTTGAAGTCAAGGAACCACCAGCCGTCGTCCCATTCCAAAGTGACCTTACGCCATCCCAGAGGAACTTGTGGGTAAGGGTAGAACGGGCCGATGTAAGGCCAAGCGGCTGCCGAATACTGCTTGGGGTAAGTCAGGGCTGCGTAGTTCGGGTTCGCAGCGTAGCTTGGCCAAGCGTAGCCAGGCATCTGTGGATTCTCGTAGTTCACCTGACCAGCTCCACCAGGCATCGGACCTGCGGGTTGAGGAACCATCCCCGGTCCGGCAGGGCTGTACTGAGCAGGCTGCACGCCATTGCCAGCACGGCTAGCAAAAGGGCGAGGCATTTGATTGGTTGCTGCGGTGCGAACTGGCATCTGACGAGCCTGTTGCAAAGCGGCAGGCTGAACCGAGGTGTCCGCTTGCGTTTGGGCTGCAACACGGTTGCCGCCAGCGATTTCAAGTCGATTGACGACTTTTTCAACGCCAGAGCATTGCTTGGCGAGCTGCTCAGCCTTGCGACTCTGTTCTGGGCTGGTCACTGAACCTAGCAACCAGGCGACCCCATCTTGATACTTCACACCAACGCGGAAGTCCTGCAATTGGCCGCTGCCTTTGATGGTTTCTGCAATTTTCTGGGCCGCATTGCGGTCCGTTTCTGCGTCCGCTAACACTGGCGAAGCAACGCAACTGAGCGTTGCAACAAGTGCAAAGCATGTAATTAGTTTTCGCATCATCCCCTCCTGAGAAAAGTCGAAACCTAGGCGTCGCTGGTGAATCAATTCCCAGAAGCCTGTCTCGAATGTCTAACGCTGTTATTCAACGCACAATGGAGCAACCCATCCAAAGTGGAAGCTACTCTGAAGAACTGTTTCGGCACGGGACGGCTCGGACAGGGAGCTTTTTTCCGATTTTGCCGATCATTCTGAGCGCAGCCAGAAGCTAGGTAAGCTAGGCACAAGAAGAAACAGCTTTGCAGTGTGAACAGGCTTAAGCGGGGCCGCTAGGAGCTTTCCGTTTGGCTGTCCGCCTTGCTGAACTCAACAAGCACGGTCACAACCATAATCCCCAGCGTGCCAGCGGAAAGCGTCCATAGGGGCCAGCAGAAAATGTGCCCCGCGAGTGCCGCCAGCGAAATGACAGCAAGCTGAAAGAGAAAGAATGCTTGCACAATCGCTTCGAACCTGGAGCCACTGCAAGCACGCACTCCCCAAGCGGCAACCAATCCTAGGAAGTGGATCGCAATCCATAAGGACTGCAGGTAGATACAGGAATCCATAGCGGGTCTTCTGCGGTTCGATGCGGGATGAGAGCGGGGGCGCGGAGCTTACGCAAAAACCGCGCGGCAGCATAGAGCAGTCGAACCAGTAGCCCGCGAGTAGAATCTCTACATCACCTTCTTAAGTTCTTCTTCCAACTCCGCCGCTTGCACGCTGCGGTTGGATACTTTGCCGTCGGCATCAACAACAACCATCAGCGGCAAGATGTTGACGCCCATCTCGTTTGCGAGCCGACTGTCGAACCCGCCCGGCTCGTAGATCTGTGGCCAGCGGAGTGGATTGCTCTTGAGGTACTCGGCTGCTTCCTGACGCGTGTAGTCGAGGTTGACGCCGATGACTTCGAACTTCTTTCCACCGTACTTGGAGTAGAGATCCTTCAACACGGCGTGCTCCGCCTTGCACGACTTGTAGGAACTGATCCAGTATTGAATCACAACCGGCTTGCCACGATAGCGTGATAGGTCAACCGATTTGCCTTCGATGGTTTTTCCTGCGAGCGAAATCTTCCGTCCCTCACTAGTAAGACGCGTGATCGCTCCCTTCGCCTTCGCGGCCTGGGGGCTCCTGGGGAAACTCTTCGCCAATTGCCCGTACCACTTGAGTGCCTCTTTGGGTTCTCCTGCATACTCACTCGCGTTAGCAAGCTGAAGCATGGCTTCAGCAGCGTGCTCACTACTGCTGTACTTACTCACAAACGCTTCAAGCTGCTTCAGCCAATCATTGTGAACTTTGTTGTAATCTGCCTTGGGATCAGCGATTTTAAGGCCGTAATCGGCCTGCATCCGTCTAAAGACAATGTGCATTTGCAGGTCTTTGGAGGCTTTCGCCTTGGCCAACTTACCAGCAAGTGCTTCCAGTCTTTCGGCCCCTTTGGGATAGGCACCATCTTGGACCGCGGCGCTGATCATGTCAGCCAACTGTCGCAACCACTGCTCGCGTTCTTCACCGGCAGGAGCTTGGCTGGCCAGTTTTTCCAGGAGATCCGCTCGTCGAGCGTTCAGTCTCGGGAGATCCTTGCGAGAAGCACTGACGAGTTGCTCATCAAGTTTTTCGATTGCAGACAGGGTTTCCTGCATGGCATCACTGGGCGGACTCACGCCTGCGTCAGCCATCGTCACCGGAGCTGCGCCTGCGGCATCGTAGAAGAATCCGACTGCCATCTCGCCTGCTTCTCCAATCGAAGGAGCATCGATCAGCTTCCACGCATCGCCGACTTTCAGCATGGTGCCAAGTTGTACCTGTTTGTGAGCCTTGCCGTCGTAGACCATCGCCCACACGTTCTCATAAACGAGCAGGTCCTTTTCTAACCCTGAAGAACCCGCAGGAACCATGCCTGGACGCAGACCCCCGAAATCACTGAACTCGCTGTTCGAGGGGATCTTCTTGCTTTTTGCCAACGATTTAAACGCTGTGGGGGCCTTGCTAGCACGTTCACGAATTCGCCCTGCCACTTCCTTCGACAAACCTAGCTGCTTCATGTCTTCCTCAGTGACGAGCAGACGTGCCATGCGGGCTGAGTCAGAAGTACGAACCGCCTCGATTGCCTCTTCAGCGACTTCTTCAGGAGCAATGAGCTGCCAGGAATCAATCCGCCCATCTTCATTCTTATCTTTGCCCCACCGTGAGCCGGCGGTTTGGAACCAGCGATACTGATCCGCCTTGCCATTGTAGTCACCGTCGATGTCGCGATAGACCTCCAAGCCATTGTGAAAATAGCTCCAAGTATCAACCACGTTGTCTCCGTTAGTATCGGAGAACTGACGTAACACGGACCCACCAGGGCTGCGGACAACCCAAGCGGTCATCCCGTTAATTTTTTCGGCCTTGATCTCGCAGCCGTCAGCTTCCGGCGTATCGAACTCAACTTGCCGCTGAACGGGCTTGAGCTTCAAGGCATCAGCAACCGAGGGCTTCGCTGCGTGAGATTTTTGACCGATTGAAACAGTCAGCACGCTCAGGGCAATGAGCCCACTCAGCCGCACATACCCAGCGAAAACAGGGGCAAGGCCTTTGATCTTCATAATCTCTGTATCCTTCGAGACCGATCGAGTTCAATAAATGCGGAGAAGACTCCTCGGAGCCCACAATGCACTTATAACGAGCAATCGCCGACCAAAGCTAGCCCGATTGCCATTCCCCGAATTTGGGCGATCCTGACTCGCCTTGGCGGTGTCTGATCTTGGGACGAGGAATGAAGGGCTCTAACGGGGGACATCCGCGTCCGAAGAGGCCTTGGACAGAGGCAGACCTGTGTTTACAATGTGGGGCTTCGTGAAGGAGCCCGGACGAGTATGTATGGGCCGCCATCACGGGTGTGTAGCTCAGTTGGTTAGAGCGCAGCCCTGATAAGGCTGAGGTCCCAGGTTCGAATCCTGGCACACCCACTAGAAGCGGGGAGAAAGTTGAAAGTAGTGAGGAGAGCAATCAATTGCTCGACTTTCTCTTTTCTACTCACTCCTCACAGATTCTCCCGGGGCCGTAGCTCAACTGGGAGAGCGCCGGCTTTGCAAGCCGGAGGTTAGGGGTTCGATCCCCCTCGGCTCCACTGATTTTAAACCCTTGTCACTGCATTATTTGCAACCCTTCGGTAGCTACGAAGGCGCGACATAGTTCGGGTGTCGTCTGGGTGTCGTCCGACACCCGGCCTAGGCTACGGAGCATGCCGTGCCCGGCTAGAGGCCTACTGAGAAGAGCACTCGCCTCAGCCGAGGTTTGGAAGTCGCTCGAAAAGATGGGCGAAGCGAAATGGTTCTCATTGTTGTTTAGCCCACAAGTCTCCTCGAATCGATGAGCCAACAAAGCGTTTCGGTCGAGTCGATAAATCAACTCAGCGACGGTCTTCACCTGCTCTGTCTTGGTAAACTCTCACGTAATCCACCTCGAACTTTCCTGGGAATTTGGTCTTGCTGGGATCACCGCCGTGGTTTCCTCCCACAGCAAGATTAAGTAGCAAGTGGTGTGGCTGATGAAACGGGTGTCGCTGGGTCGTGGTGCTCTTGGCAACCTGGTCTAGATCAATTTCATTGAGTAGGGTATCGTCGACGTACAAACTGATCTGGTTTTCATCCCAGTCCATTCGCCACACGTGGAATTTCGATGCCCACTCGGGATCTGCGAATTCACGCACGGGTTTCTTGACAGCATCCCAAATGGGCTTCCACTTCTTGCCGCTTGACCAGCACGCGTTTGCAAGGATGTCTCCCTGGTAATACTCCATGATGTCAATCTCGCCGCAGTCCGGCCATCTGCCTTTGTCTCCTACGGTCCAAATGGCTGGCCAAAGGCCGGAGCGGGCATCGATCCGTGCACGTACTTCGATTCGCGCAAACTTCCAACTATGCAGGCCTCGAGTGGTAACGCTGGCAGAGCAGTATTCCGCATAGCGACGCTTCTCCTTCCAGCCTTTGGCGTGCTGATCGTAATGCGGGTTTTCTACACGTTCGCGTTTCGCTTCGATGACTAGCAATCCGGCTTCGCACCTCGCATTATCTAGTTTGTACCATTGCAATTCTTGATTGCGGACGAAACCCCGCTCGAACGTCCAATGCTTTGGATTCGGCGGGCCATCCCGGTTGAATTCATCAGACCAGACGAGCTGGTACCGTTCGACATCTTCTTGAGTCAGAATGACTGCTGCCGCTTGCGATTCCTGTGAATAGAGGCTGGTCACATGTCCCAGCAAGCTGCTCGAAAACATGAAGAGAGAACATGGAAGGATTCGTATCGATAACAGCCAGCTTGAAACACCAGTCATTTCTTCCAACTCCCCAGACCAGGGGCAATCGGAGGAACGAGGTGCTGCTTCCAGACTTCTAGCTTTTGTTTTGCGTCTGACATTACTTCCGGTTCAAGCTCATGGAGGTTCTTCTGCTCGCCAATATCGGCCTGGAGATCAAAAAGTAGCGGTGACTCGATCGCTTCCTTGCCTTTCTCTCGGTTGGCCAAGATGAGCTTACTGTTGCCATCGCGAACCGCGTATCGGCCCTTGTCGTACCAACGCCAATATAGCGTTTCGTGCGGTGCACTCGTTTTCGCGCCTGTCAGGTAGGGGACCAAGTCGACGCCATCCAAGGGCTTTTCTTTGGGGACTTTCGCACCTGAGTGAGCGACAATCGTAGCCGCAATGTCCAGGGCACTTACAGGTAGTTCATAGTCGGTTCCAGCGGGCAGGGTGTCGGTCCACCGCACGGCAAACGGAACACGGACACCTCCCTCGAACGGACTCCCTTTAAATCCTCTCAGAGGTTCGTTACTGGAACCGTTGTGAGGTGGACCACCGTTATCCGAGAGGAAAAAGACGATCGTCTGCTCGTCCAAATCGTACTTCGCGACCGCGTCCAGTATCTTTCCTACCCCATCGTCCACGGCTGACACCATTGCGGCGTAGGTTCTTCTCTTTTTGTTTTTGATATGTGCGAAGCGATCAAGATACTTGGGCGTTGCTTGGAGCGGCATATGTGGGGCGTTGTATGCTACGTAGAGAAAGAAGGGCTTTTGATGATTGCAATTGATGAACTCGACGGCTGCATGGCTTAGTTCATCAGTGAGATACTGGTCGATCTCAACAGGTGTTTCATTGCGCAGCAGCTTCGTGCGATACCAGTCCCAAGACCGCTTGACCTCGGAAAGGTCTTCGAGCCTCAGTTGTTCGGGGAAATAGTTATGCCCGCCGGAAAGGAATCCGAAGAACTCATCAAAACCGCGCACACGAGGTCGCAGATTAGGGTGCGTTCCTAGGTGCCATTTTCCGACCGCCATGTTCATGTAGCCGAAGGGCTTGAGCAGCTCGGCGATATTGCGTTCAGTTTGGGGGATTCCGTTATTTTCGACGGATGGATTGACCGTCGGGTTTCGTGCAGCTCCAAAGCGCCCCTGATAGCGCCCCGTCATCAAACCGGCTCGACTTGGTCCGCAGACGGAATGTGTGACGTAGCCGTTGGTGCAACGAACCCCCTCGTTGGCGATGCGATCGAGGTTGGGTGTCGGAATGTCTTGGCAGCCGTTGAAACCAACGTCAGCATAACCTTGGTCGTCCGTGAGAATCACGATCAGATTCGGGCGGTCGTCTCTTGCAGCAGAACGAGAAAGGCCAGTGAAGAGCCCAACACCGATAAGGAACAAGTACTTCATGATTCGATCCAAAGCCACGCGTGAAATCCTCTTGTTCTAGAAGTCGCGGTAGATTCTGCCAAGTTCGGTTAATGAACCGTCTTTATGAAAGAGTGCTGAAGTGCCAAGTGCTGCACTTTCAGTCGAGGCAGAGAACCAGGCGTACCGATGAACAAAGTCGAGGTTCTCAAGCATGGGCAAGAGTTCTCGCATGAATTGAGCGACGCGCTTCGGGGAGTGCTTGTTCTCGTTGGCCGTTTTCGCGGTCCAGTCGCCGACGGCAAACTCGGTGATCCAGATCGGGCGTTGAAAATTCTCGTGAATATCTCGCAAGCGCTTCACGAAGGCTTTGGCGCTCGGCCCCCCGTAGGAGTGAACGCAGATGAAGTCAACTCGTAGATTCTTCGCTTCGACTTCGGCCATGAAACGGTTCATCCAGTCACGATCTGGATGGACGCAGCCGGGACTGCCGAGTGGCAACCCGATGGCTTCAAGCTGAGGCCACAACGCGATAACCTCTTCGACGGACAGATTGCTCTGCTTTGGCTGATCCGGTTCGTTGAAGCCCAGTAAGAAACGAACCTCCTTGCGATTGCCTTGGGCTTTTAGATTGGCAAGAGTCTTCGGGCTGTTGAGGGCGTAGCGGCCCCAGATCATTGGAGTGAATTCGACATTCCTAGGAACCTGTTTGGGTTTCTGCGCACCCCAAGAATAGAACCACTTGGCATCAAGTGCACTGATCTTCTTCTGCCAATCGCTTCCCTTCTTCGTGGTAACGCAGAATCCCTTCTTCTTACTCGCTCGTCGTTCAGCACCACTGACGACACTGACCGATCCGGCAAGGCATACGACCCACACGAAGAGTAGCCATTCACGCCTGACAATCCCCATCTGAAGTCTCCGCAAACCGGTCGAGCGATTGGTTATAATGAGGGGGCAACTACTCACGGAATTCGAACCGCCCGCAGTCACCGAGATCATCTCTGACTGCGAAAATAACCTGATTTCTTCGAGTTTCAAGAAAGAAAAAATAGTTTGTGTTTTTGCGAATTTTGCGCGTTGGTATTTCGGAACTGGGCAACTGTTGTTCGTAGTTACGTCGTAGCAAGTTCAGATACTGGTCTCGTTGCGATGCGGCGTCATTGAAACGAAAAGGACTGGAGTGGGAGAGACTGACCTTCCCCCCATAAACAGTGCCAGTCATCTGTGAGAGAATCTATTTCGGGCGAATCCCGGAAAGGATTTTCAGATGGCTAAGAAGCGTTATCAGCAGGAGCAGATTATTCCGATGCTCCGTCGAGCGGATGTGGAGCT